>CAYOBS010000001.1:0-40918 GCA_964402305.1 uncultured Planctomycetaceae bacterium
GTGTTTAGCGACCGGCCTTCAGCCCCGTTCACGGGGCTTTGCCCCTAAGGGGTATAGACCAGGCCTTGAGGCCTGGGGCGAACAGGACGTTCCTGTTGTTTTTGTTCAGCACGCTTCAGCGCGCTTGATTGTGGCTTTAGCCTAAAGGCCCCTGACCACGGGGTAAGCGCGCTGAAGCGTGCTGATAAGAACAACCCGATAGAGAATCTTATTGTCGCCCAATCCAGGCCTAAAGGCCTGGCCTATACCCCCGCTGCCGCGGGGGCGAAGCCCCGTGAACGGGGCTGAAGGCCGGTCGCTAACACCTACGTTTGATGAGATAGCCCATGAGCCCCATGACCAGCCACCCTGCCCAACAGGCACTGCGCGCCAGCCCAGCCGCAACACCCGGTTACGCCCCAGCCAACGCCGTTTGCCCCGAGCAAAGCCGAATGACCGCCGCGGCCTGGAATGCCGCCATTGCGGCTGCAAGCATTTTCGGGTAGTCTATACTTGCCCCACCCGGGGCGGCAGGATAACGCGGAGACACCAGTGTCGCCACTGCGGGAAACGGATGACAACGTGGGAACGCTCCATAGTGGGTTGATTAAGCTTATAACCGATTGTCCAACGTCGTAAGGGAGACCGAATGTCATTACTCGAAGACATCCAAAACGCGGCCGTAGCGGCCAATAGCGACCTTGGCGAACTGCTTCGCAAGTGCAAAGTCCTCGCTGCGCGACTCGATAGTAAGCCATTGGAGGACTGGCTGATCTGGGAGTCCAATGGTTATCCCGACGATGTTGAGCTCCCCGTTTACAGGGTTTGGGATCTGCAACTCAAGGGCAACTTCTCCGGTCCTTTTCGTTCAGGCCTCAACAACGCTCCGATCCCGCGTGTGTGTGTGCCGGAGGATCTCCGCGACGCCGTTACAGTCTTCAAGTGCCGACAGAGCGTGGCGAGCATACAGGATTCCCTGAGCAAAGGTGCCGCGATCTTCCAGGTCCCGCTCAGTGACCTCCCGATCTTACTGGCCGACAAAGTATTCTTGAACACAAATTGTCTCCAAGCATGGGGTGAGGTTGCCAGGAGCAATGTCGTCGAAGTACTGAATACGGTCCGAAACCGGATACTTGATCTCGTTTTGGCGATTGGGAAGGAATATCCCATGGCTGGCGAGGTTCCCGGCTCTGCGGAGAAAGTCCCGCCCAGCAGAGTTCAACAGATATTTCAACAGATATTCAATACAACTGTGTATGGTGGCGCGTCCAACATTGTGGGGACCGCCGAGAATTCCACGATCTCGTTCAATGTTCAGACTGGCGATTTTACATCGCTTGCGCAGGCTCTAGAACAGAACGGAGTCGACAGTGCCGACATAAAAGAACTTGAGATGGCCGTCGAGGCTGAACCATCGCTGAATGAATCACGTTCGTTTGGGCCTCGTGTTTCCGGATGGTTGGCCAAGATGTGTGGCAAGGCGGCATCCGGGGCATGGAATATTGGTTTGGCTGCTGCTGGGCGTATTCTTGCCAAATTGATCGCAATGTATTACGGCTTGCCGTCTTGAATCAGCGAGGCAACTCGTCATCGCCGTTCTCTTCTCAAGACTTCCTCTCAAAGCCGACCCGGCCGTGGTGGCCATTTGGCATTGAGCATTTGGCATTTGGCCCCGCTTCGGGGCCTAATCTTCCAGCACCCGCCTTGCCCTGTTGCCAAGCCTCGTGATGATCTCGTAGGTGATGGTGCCGCACAGGCGGGCGAGGTTCTCGGCGCTGTGGGGGCTGGCTGGGTCGTTGGAGATAATCTCCACCTCGTCGCCGATGGCTGCATCCGGCACGTCGGTCAGGTCGATTATCACCTGGTCCATGGCCACGCGTCCGCGGATGTGTACGTCGTGGCCGCGGATGCGCATCGTGCCGCGGTTGGACAGGCATCGCAGGTAGCCGTCGGCATAGCCGACGGGCACCAGGCCGACAAGCGTGTCTGCTGGCACGGTATAGGTAAGCCCGTAGCCGCACTTATGGCCGGCAGGGAGGGTCTTTAGCTGCATGAGCCGGCCGGTCAGGCGCAGGGCGGGTTTCAGCGGCAGCTTGCGGGCCATCTCATCGGACGGCGGGTAGCCGTAAATGGCTATTCCAGGGCGGACCATGTCCAGGTGGGCCTGGGGCAGGTCGATGGTGGCGGCGGAGTTGGCGGCGTGCAGGCAAAGCCCGCTGTGCCCGCCGCAGGCGTCGACGGCTGCCAGGAACGTTTCCAACTGCCGGCGGGCGTAGGACTTGTCCATCTCATCGGCCGTGGCGAAGTGGGTGTACATGCCCGTGACGGCAATGGCTGGCTCCCCGCGGGCCTTGGCCAGCAGCCCCGGCGCGGCCTCCGGCAGCACGCCGGAGCGGCCCATGCCGCTGTCAACCTTGACGTGCATGTCGGCGACGCTGCCGATCTGGCGGGCGACCTGTCCGACGGCGGCGACCTCAGCCGGCGAGACGATTGTCAGCGTCACGTTTTGGGCGATCAGCTCAGCCAGCGTGTCGCGAAGCTGGTTGCCCTCGACGTTCGCGCAGGCCGAGAAGAACATCAGCAGCGGCCTTTCGTAGCCCAGGCCGCGAAGCGCCAGGGCCTCCTCCGGATTGGTCACAGCCAGCCAGTCCGCGTGCCGGCTGAGCGGGCCAAGGAGGTTTGTCAGCCCATGGCCGTAGCAGTCGGCCTTGACGACGGCGCAGAGTTTGGTTGCCGGCGGGAGGCACGCTCGCAGCAGGCGGACGTTGTGCTCAATGGCGGAAGTCGAGATGTGGGCGGTAAGATAGCTTTCCATTGCGATTGCCGCACCCGGCGGTCCGTCGCCGGCTGGTTGGGGCCGGGGTAGAGTATACCATCCTTACTGTCTTCGGCGAAAGGGGCCATTTGCAATGAGTCCGGCGGCGCGGCCGACAAGTGCTGCAATGCCGCAATATTGGATAGGGACTGGCCTAGAATTGAATTGGCACAGCCTTGGCTCCGACGTATAATATAGTTGCCGAATCGGGGCCGCGGTTCTCGTGTGAGCGTGGCGGCCACTGACGCGAGGTGCGAACATGAACAGGTCCAGAGGTTTCACGCTTGCGGAACTGATGGTGGTTATCGGAATCATCGCGCTTCTGGTGGCGATCATAATGCCGTCGCTCAGCAGCGCCGGTTCCGAGGCCCGACGTATTTTGTGCCTGAACAACCTCAACAAGATCAACCAGGCCACCCAGGCGGCCGCCTCGCGGGGGATGGCCTGGAACCTGCACGCCATGGCGGTGGACAGCGGCTGGGTCAGCGTGGTCCAGATAGTCACTGGCGGCAGCGAAATCCTGAAGTGTCCCGAGGGCGGCCCGCTGGCTGAGGGCAAGCCCGTCGAGACCTTGATGGTCATTCGCATGGACATGAACGGCACGGACAGCATTCCGCTGATGGAGGTCTTCAAGGACGGCGGGTGGGGGGCGGGTTACAAGCTCCTGAAGTTTTCATCCACGCAGTATTCCCAGCTCGGGGAGGGCCACACGGTTACCCCGGCGCCTTACGTGCCCGACGGCAATCCCAATTTGTACTACTGGTGCTATGACGATGCCGGGCTTGGCGGCGACCACGACTTCCAGGACCTTATCATCCGCGTGACGAAAACAGGCGGCGGTACTGCGAATGTATTCATCTTGGCCAGCACCGGCGGGAACCCCGAGGTCTGGTCGCCGGACTTAAAGATCTGTTACGCCCGGAGCCAGGACATCAACGAGCACCACTACGGGGGCAAGGGTGTCACGGTGCAGATGAACGTTGGCGGGAGCACGCATTACGGCATGAACACGGCCAGGATCGACATGCGGCAGTTCGACAGGATCCAGGCCATGGACTACTGTAACGCCACCGCCGCCAGCACCGACAACTGGTCCAGCAAGGAATGGGACGTGGACAAGGACAACCAGCCCGATTTCCTTCGGCATAGAGGCAGGCTAAACGGCGTAACGCTCGGCGGTTCCGCCAAGACGTATTACCGATGGCAGTTGGACCCAGTGGATATTCAGATAGAGCGCGATTTATGGGAAAAGTAAGTATCTCGGCGCGGGGGGCGTCGAGGAGGCAAACGTAACTGTCCGCTTGGCCCGCCGGCCGACGGCACCGATGGAGATTTTCAGTGCGGATTCGGGTTCTTATTGCCATTGCGGCTGTGCTGGTTGTGGCCCTCGGGCTGAAATACCTCGTGTTCTCAGGCTCCTCTGAGCAGGAGCAGACGGACAAGGTCCGGGTGAAGGTCGAGCGATTGGCCCAGGCCAAGGACGTCGAGGGCCTTGCCCAACAGGCTCAAAGCTCCGATGAGCACGCAGCCAGCATGGCTGTCGCGGCCTTGGGCAACGTCGGCGAGGCCGCTCGCCAGCAGATCGAACGGGCCCTGGTCGACCGCCGCCCCGCGGTACGCGAAAAGGCCGCCACTGCCTTTGCCAAGGTCGCGCCGCGACAGGATGCCGCCAAGCTCGCCACAATGGCCAGGAAGGACGAGTCCGCCAACGTCCGCGCCGCGGCCGTCACGGGCCTGGGACGAATGGATGCGTTACAGGAAATGGACGCGATTCTGGACGCGATGGTGGACATGGACCCGGCCGTCAGGCGAAGGGCCTCCAAGGCCGCCACGAGGTTCGCCGGCGTGCTCGTCCAGTACAACCCCGATGCCTCGATCGAAGACTGCCGCCAGGGCGCCGAACGCATGCGCAAGTATTGGGAGGCAAACAAGGCCGAGGCCTTCAAGACCCTTGAACTCTTCTTGAAGCAGAATCAGGCATCGCAAGGCCAATAGCCGCCGCTTGGCGCACTGCCGGGCGTTTCCAGGGTTTTCCCAACGGCCCGATAACCGGCGCTGCTTACGGCCAAGACCGGAAAGGACGATTTCATGCTTGGCGGCTTCCAGGACCTCTCCGCGGAGTACTTTTCCGAGATCCTCACTCGCAGGGTTCACAAGGCGGTGGAGGTTCACGGGGTCGAGGTGATGGACTATGCCGATTCGCCCGACAACATCCGCGGGTCGGCGGGTCTCAGGAAGGTGGACCTCGTAACGAGCCAGGGGCAGCTGAGCCTGATGGTCAAGGTGCTCGGCCTGGCCAGAAAGCGTGAGGCGGAGGTCTGGCAGTTTCTCAGCCAGGCCGGGGGGATGCCGATCCCCGAGGTTTACCACGTCGAGCTCGACTCGCGCCAGGGCAACTACGGCGTGATAACCGAATTTGTAGGCCCGCTCAGCCAGGCCGAGACGTGGAGCCCCGACGGCTGCCGGCTGGTCGGTGGAGCCCTGGCGGTCCTGCACGGGCGGTGGTGGGGCAAGCTCGACGAGGCGCCGGGCTTCCTGCCCGTGCCCGAGCAGCCCGCCGAGAGCCGGGCCGAGGCCGTCGCCAGGCGGTTCATAGACCGGCTGAGCGAGGATGACCGCGCCGTGCTGTACTCGACCGTGCCGGAGGTGTTCTCGCTGCTGGTCAGCCTGCTGCGGATGCCGCCGGAGTTCTTCGCCGAGCCCACGGCGATGCCTCGCACGGTCATTCACGGCTCGCTCGACCGCTCCGAGGTCCTGTTCCGCCCGGGCGGCAAGCACGTCAAGCCCGTGTTTATCGACTGGGAATCCGCCCGGTGCGGGCGCTGCACCGAGGACCTGGCCGGCCTGCTCAACAGCCTGCCGCCGGACATCCGCGCCGCCGGGCGCGATCCGATGGTCAACGCGTACATCGAGGCCCTCCGCGAGGCCAACATCGGCATTCAGACCGGCTATCTCCAGGAGAGGATCGACAGCCGGCGGGTCCTGATGGCCGCCCGCGACCTGCCCGCAATGTGCCGGACCTACCTCCAGCGCAAGGACATGCCCGAATACCGCCAGTGGTGCCGCTGGTTCCTCGACCGGGCCGGCAAAGACGTTGCCGAACTCCACCAACTCCTCGGACAACTCAAGGGTAACGCATAACCGGCATGTCCCCGCTTGAAGTCCTCGCTATCGCCGTTGCGCTTGGCCTGGACGGAATATCGGGAAGGCAAGATTTACGACGTGTGAATATCTCTGGCCCGCTCTCGGCCCGGTGGTGTAAAATAGCAATCGGCGTTGCCAATAACGCGACGCGATAAACGGGAACGGATAATGGCGACATGGGATGACTTGAGCGCGGAAGCCCTGCGGGCCGCAAATGTCCTGAAACGCGATGGTTGTTATCGAGGATGCGTGAATCGGGCCTACTACTCGGTTTACTGCGCCGCGGCTGGTCGGGTTGTCGGCAAGGGCGTGAAGTTTCGTCACGGCTGGCAGAATCCCGCCCACGAACAACTTCCCGGTTTGATTCTCGCCCGTTATGCGAAAGTCAGTGAAACAGGCCGGTGGGAATTGGTTAAGGTGCTGAGGCGGCTGCGATTCGTGAGGACGGATGCAGATTACCGTCCACGGGCTACGGTAGATGAGACTCTTGCAAGGAATGCCCTGCGTGACGCCAGTTACTTTCTTAAGACAATTGAGAGGCTGTTATGAAGAAGAAGCTGACGCGACATGACGTTGGCATAAAGGTCGAGCAGTCGCTGGCTCACCACCACCGCCCCGGTTGGCGAATCGAGGTTGTAAAGAAAGGCATCCATCAGGAAGATGACTGGTGGTACGTCCCTGTACGGCCCGATCAGGACACCAGGCGGACAATCCATTATTACGACCTCCTTGCCGAAGTCGAGTCCGAGCTACAGGACGACGAGAATCTCAACATTCTGCTCGTGCCCGTTTCCGGTGAAGACTGACCGGAATGTCCCCGCTTGAAGTCCTCGCTATCGCCGTTGCGCTTGGCCTGGACGCGATGAGCGTCTCAGCCGCCATCGGGGTGCGCTGGCACGGGCCGAGGCAGAAGTTCCGCCTGGCCTGGCACATGGGGCTGTTCCAGTTCCTGATGCCCGTTCTCGGCTGGCTTGGCGGGGTGCAGTTGGCGTCGCTGATGGAGAAAGTCGGCTCGTACGTCGCCGCGGCGCTGGTCTTCGCCGTGGCGGCAAAGATGCTCCACGAGGCCGTCAAGAGCCATCCCGGCGCGGACGAGGAGGCCGTGGCGACGGTGACAACGCTGGCGGCGGCGACCGCGACTGCGGCAGCGCGGCCCGACCCGACTCGCGGCTGGTCGCTGGTGGCCCTGTCCGTCGCCACCAGCCTCGACGCCCTGGTGGTGGGCTTCTCGCTGGGCCTCAAGGGCGCGTCGAGCATCATCTGGCCAAGCCTGGTCATTGGCGTTACAGCCGCGGCGATGAGCCTGGCCGGCGTGGTTATCGGCAAGACCCTCGGCGACAGGTTCGGCAAGCCGGCCGAGATCGCCGGCGCCGTCGTGCTCATGCTCCTGGCAGTGAGCTTTCTGGTCTGGTGAGGGGGGAGAAGAAGCAATTGTGGATTGCGGATTGCGGATTGCGGATTGGGGACAAGAAGGCGCGGAGACACGGGGGCGCGGAGAGCGCAGAGGGGAAAAGAAGGAAGCAGGAAAAGAAGGAAGTAGTAGTTAGTAGATAGGGAGTAGGAAGGCAATCTGGGACCATACGGATTTAGCTTGCCAAGCCATGGTCGGCCGCTAGGAAGATGGGCAAATAATATGGTGTCCCCAGATTACCTTTTTTCTGCTGGATAGCAACGACGGGCTATTGGCTTGTATTCCCATACTACGTCGCCACCAAGACCATCTCTATAATACACCATGCTGACGGATACGTTATCTCTATCCCACATCAATTCCAGGTGGCCCTCAATAACGTGTTCCTTTGGCTCACCGTATAGAGCCAGAAGTGACTTGCGACATTTAGCCAGATTCTCCTTGTCTACGACCATAGTGCAATGAAAGAACTCATCATTGTAGAACCACATGTCTGATCTTCCGGTAACACCGCCAATCTGTGTGCTATTTTCTGTGAAAGCGTAAGATTTGATACTATCAGAATCAGACGAAAACTCATTTAGTCTGAGACCGTATACGCTGCTCGCCTTCTCTCCCCAGCGAACACCATTTACCCCATCCCATTTACCCAATGCGGTTACTTGCCTTGTGGCCGGTCTGCTGGTTGGCCCCGGTCTGCTGGTTGGCCCCGGTTGCGTAATGGCAATCATAGCAACGACTAACACAATAACGATTAGGCATCCCCCGCATCCCCGTTTCATATCATCTGGTGTGTTCATTACGCAATCCGCCCCTCGATCCGCCGCGGCGGACTCGGGGCAATCCGCATTCCGCAATCCGCATTCCGCAATCGCGTGCGGGCTTCAGCCCGCCCGCTTACGTTCCTTCGTGGACCTTTTCGAGCTGCGTGCCGTTCTCGGCCGGGGTTTCGCCGGAGCCCTCGAAGTAGAGGTGGTCCTTCTCGTCGGGAGTCGCGGCCTTCCTGACGCTCACATTGATCTTCGTCTTGCCGCGGTAGTTGCCGCGGAGGATGTCCTCGCTGATGGGGTCCTCGATGTGGTGCTCGATCGCCCTTCGCAGCGGGCGCGCGCCGAAGTCCGGATTGTAGCCCTTGTCGATCAGGAACGCCTTGGCCTCGTCCGTCAACTCCAGCTCCAGGTGGTGTTCGCCCAGACGCTGGCGGACCTTGCGCAGCTCGTAGCCCACGATCGTGTCCAGGTCGGCGCGGCTGAGCGTCTTGAATACGATGATGTCGTCGAGCCGGTTGAGGAACTCAGGCCTGAAGTGCCGCTCCACCTCCTTGTGCAGCAGGTCCTTCATCTTCTCGTACGTCGTCTCCGTGTCGAGCCGCGAGAAGCCGAACCCGCCGCCGGACTTTATCAGCTCGGCGCCGATGTTCGTAGTCAGGATCAGCACCACGTTGCGGAAGTCGATCTTCCGCCCGAACGAGTCGGTGATGTGGCCCTCTTCCATGATCTGGAGCAGCGTGTTGAACACGTCGGGGTGGGCCTTCTCGATCTCGTCCAGCAGCACCACCGAGTACGGGCGCCGCCGGATCTTCTCGGTAAGCTGCCCGCCTTCCTCGTAGCCGACGTATCCGGGCGGCGCGCCGATCAGCCGGGAGACGTTGTGCTTCTCCATGTACTCCGACATGTCGATCTGCACCAGCGCGTCCTCGTCGCCGAACATGAACTCCGCAAGGGCCTTGCTCAGCAGCGTCTTGCCGACGCCCGATGGCCCGGCGAAGATGAAGCTGCCCATCGGCCTGCGCGGGTCCTTCAGGCCCGACCGCGCCCGGCGGATGCTCTTGGCCACGGCCGCGATCGCCTCGTGCTGGCTTACCACCCGCTTGTGAAGCTCGTTCTCCAGCTCCAGCAGGCGCTGGGCCTCTTCCTTATCCAGGCGGGTCAGCGGGACGCCCGTCATCTTGGAGACCACCTCGCCGATGACATCCTCATCGACAACCCCGCCGACCTCGCCGGTCTTGGCCTTCCAGTCGGTCTTCAACTCATCCTTCTTGAGGCGCAGCTTCTCGGCCTCGTCGCGCATCTCAGCCGCCCGCTCGTAGTCGGCGTTCTTGACCGCCTCGTCCTTCTCGATCTGGAGCCGCTCGATGTCGGCCTCCAGGTTCGTCAGGTCCGGCGGCTTGGTCATGCTCTTGAGGCGTATGCGCGCGCCGGCCTCGTCGATCACGTCGATGGCCTTGTCCGGCTGGACTCGCCCCGTGACGTACCGGCTGGAAAGCTCGACGGCCCTGTCAAGGGCCTGGTCGGTGAACCGCACGCGGTGGTGGGCCTCGTAGCGGTCCCGCAGGCCGCGGAGAATCGCCAGGGTCTGCTCGCGGTTCGGCGGGTTGACGATGATCGTCTGGAACCGCCGCTCCAGCGCGCCGTCCTTCTCGATGTACTTGCGGTACTCGTCCATCGTCGTGGCGCCGATGCACTGGATCTCGCCGCGGCTCAGCGACGGCTTGAGCACGTTGGCGGCGTCGATGGCGCCCTCGGCCCCGCCCGCGCCGACCAGCGTGTGAAGCTCGTCGATGAACAGTATCACGTTGCGCGCCCGGCGGACCTCGTTCATCACGGCCTTGATCCGCTCCTCGAACTGCCCGCGGTACTTGGTCCCAGCCACCATCATCGCAAGGTCCAGGCCGACGATCCGCCGCTCGTGGAGAATCTCGGGAACCTCGTTGGAGACGATCTTCTGGGCCAGGCCCTCGACTATGGCCGTCTTGCCCACGCCGGCCTCGCCCAGCAAAACCGGGTTGTTCTTCGTCCGCCGGCAGAGAATCTGGATGACGCGCTCGATCTCATCTTGCCGGCCTATAACCGGATCAAGCTGGCCCTCGCGGGCCAGTTCCGTCAGGTCCCGCCCGAAGTTGTCCAGCGCCGGGGTCTTGCTCTTGCCTCGCTTGGCCGGGCCCTCGCCGGGTATTCCGCCGGCCGGGGGAACATCTTCCGTCGGCTCGACGCCCGCGCCCAGCAGGTTCAGCACCTCCTCGCGGACCTCGTCGAGCTTGAGGCCCAGGTTCATCAGCACCTGTGCCGCCACGCCTTCATGCTCGCGCAGCAGGCCCAGAAGAATGTGCTCGGTGCCCACGTAATTGTGGCTGAGGTTGCGGGCCTCCTCGATGGAGTATTCTATAACCTTCTTGGCGCGAGGCGTCTGCGGCAACTTGCCCATGGTGACCATGTCCGGGCCGGGCTTTACGAGCTTCTCGACCTCCATGCGGACCTTGTGCAGGTCCACGCCGAGGTTCTTCAGCACGTTTGCCCCGACGCCCGAACCTTCCTTCACCAGGCCAAGCAGAATGTGCTCGGTGCCGATATATTCGTGATTGAAACGCTGGGCCTCCTGATTGGCCAGCGCCATCACTTTTCGCGCGCGTTCGGTGAATCTTTCAAACATTTCCTGATTATCCTCGCTCCCCGCGGAGCTTTTTAGCCTTTTTTGACCCACCGCTGGGCGCCGCTTATCCGGCCCTGATTATCTTGGCTTCCCGCGGAGCCACAGAACTCCCGCCGAAAAGCTTCCGCCGACAGGACGCCCTGGGTCCCTCCTGTCCGCGCAACTTATTCTAACAGCCGGCCGGCCGCCATTCAAGCATTGCAGACCGCCCGCGCGGTGCGCCCAAGCCCAGGCCAAGCCCACGCCATGCCGGAGCGTCTCTGTTACTATCGTCCATCCAATACCCTTGGTTCAAGTCCCGTTTGGCCGAATGATGCATTTTGCACCGCCCCGCACTTCCCCGTACATGCCGAAACAGCCATGAAATCGGCCGTTTTCCGCACGTCGCTTTCCCCCGTTTGCGGCGCTGTGCCCGCTTGTCCATGTGTCGCTCCTTCCCCGATGCCCGGCAACCATCCCGGCCGCGCGTGTTTATGCTATCCGGGCGTGGGCCCAGCCGCTTCGGCCACCCGTCGTCGGCCTCCCCGTCAGCTTGCCGCAATTGTACATTTGCCGCTGGGCTGCTTCAAGGCTTGCGCCCGACAGATCGCGGCGAGGGCGAAGGCCGGTAATCAGGGTGTTTACCGTAGTTCAATTTTTTTTCGATATTCGCGCACTTTGCGCTTGACAGATCGCCGATGCGCGGTAGTATACCATGCGCTCCGACCTCCGCATGAGGAAACAGCGGAGAGGAAGCCCGCCTGAGCCGGCGGGTTCTACTGTGAGGGCAGGGCGAGAAATCGCTCGCTCGTTTCTTCCTGCCTCAGGCCCCAAGGGCCAAGTTTCCGATGGATTTGCGTTCCTGCCCTTGCAGGGAAAGTGCGCTTTTTCAAGGCCCCAAAAAGGTTGAGGCTATGAAATCGAACGGACGAATGCTGGTTGCCGGCGCGCGGTCGCTCCTGTGCATGTCCTGCCCGGGCATCTCGGCCAAGTCCCCCAAAAATCAGAAGATCCACGTGTTTTTTTCCCCACGGTTTTGCCGCGCACACGCTGCTCTGTGCAACGGCATAAGAACCTGAGCAGCAAGGAGACTGAATCATGAGGACAATGCGAGTGGTCAGTGTGCTTCTGTGTTTGGCGGCGGTGGCGGCGGTCTGTACGCCGGCCTACGCCTTGAGGGTCGGGTGGAACGTCGACATCCACCAGGGCAAGTTCGGCGGGCCCGGCGACCCAGCGGGCCCCAACAACTACGCCAACGATTTCCACATCTGGGGCGTACTGGAGTCATGGAATAAGCCGACAAACACGGGCAATGTGAACTTCCAGACGACCGGCCCGGCCGGCATCCCGCCCTGGAAGATCATACCGCCCCCGCCCCCGGCCGCCAACATCGGCCTGTGGTTTGAGACCTTCGACCCCCCCCTGATCACGGACCAGCCGGCCCTGGTTCCGCCCGGGCGGCCGCTTCCGCCCCTTGCCCCGCCGATCAACCCGGGCGGGCCGTTCTACTACTTCGACACCACCTGGAAGACGGACGGCAAGATCCCCTACTGCACCTGGATGCACTTCGGGCTGGAGTTCGAGGAGGCCGGCTTTAACATCGGCTACTGGCTGCAAGGTGTGTGGACGAAGGACGGGAAGGACCCGGATGGTCAGCCGCTGTACGGCTTCGAGGTGGTGCATCCCGAAGGGGGCGGCGGCGGCGCCGGCGGCGGGCGTATCCGCATCCAGAACGCCAGCGGAGTCCCGACGGAGCTCCTCAAGATGGACCTGATGGTTCTGCACGGCACGGTGGGGCAGAACTTCCCGCTGGAAGACCTGAACACGGACTTCTTCGACACACATCCGGAGTGGAACCAGAAGTGGGTCTCCGTCCCGTCAAGTCTGCTGCCCACGGCGATGCTGATGGGCAACGGTGGGCCGGATTCCTTCTTTGACGTGTTCTTCGACACGGTGACGGGGCTGGGCCCGATGGTCGATGGCGACGTGCTGCTGGCCCGCCAGTACAGTGAGTACACAGGCGGCAGCCAGGACTTCTTCTGGCAATACGAACTCCACGGCGTGCCGGAACCCGCGACGCTGTCGCTGCTGGCCCTGAGCGGGCTGGCCCTGCTTCGCCGCAGGCGAAAGTAACCCAGCAGCCGCCCATAACGAGAACCGACGCAAGCGGGCGGCGCCTTTCCGGGCTGCCCGCTTGCGTACGCGGCTTGGCGTGCCGCCACGGCCTGTTGGACTGATTACACCACGGGCGCCAGTACTCGAAAAACGCCGATTCCAAAATAACGATCTCCGAATGTCGCCGAAGCGTGGTTGCGGGCAAGGCCCCCGGCAGCGTACGATGGCGGGACTTGTGTCGTGTTCGACAGAGGCCCCTGGCAACCGGCGACGAATGCTCCGGCTTCGAATAGAAGACAATCTGCGTCCGCCCATGCCGGCAGACCCGTACTCGCGGGATGTGCTGTCGGTGGCGCTGCTGCTGATACTGGCATCGGTGCTTATTCCTTCCTGGGACATGGCCAGGGACACCCTGCTGCCCATGGCGGCTGCGCACATGGCCTCCAGCCTGCTGCTGGCTTCGATGGGGTTCCTGCTGGCCCTGCGATGCGGGGCGATCGACCTCAGCGTCTGGGCGGTGGCGGGGCTGGGCGGCGTGGTGGCGGCGGCACTGATAAACTCCGGCGTCGGCGTCTGGCCTGCCTTTGCCATTGCCGGCGCCGCGGGGCTGGCGATCGGGCTGATCAACGGCGCCCTTGTCGGCGTTGTCGGCCTGCCCAGCCCGCTGGTAACGTCCGCAACGGGCATGGCAGTGGTCTGGCTGCTGCACTGGCTTATTCCAGGCCGGCAGCTTACCGTGCCCGAGCAGGCATTCGACGCGTACTTCGGGCACGTCTCCGGCGTGCTGGCCGTTCGCGTGATGATGGTTGCGGTGGTATTCCTGGCTACGGTGGTCGTGCTTGTGGCAGTGGACTGGACAGTGTGGATGGGCAAGGAGTTTCCGCGCCGGCTGAGCCTGACGGCCGCCCTTGCGGCATCGGGGCTGCTGGCGGGGCTGGGCGGGGCGGCGTTTCTGATCGACAACGGCCTGGCGCCCGTGCCGACGCGTCTGGTAGACGACCTTCGCGTCCCGGCCGCGGCGCTGCTGGCAGGCGGGCTGTTCCTCGGCCGGCGGGGGCGGGAGCTGCTGGCGGGCCTGAGCCTGCCTTCGGCGCTGCTGATCTGCACGATCTGGCGGCAGAAGGCATGGAACCTGCCCGCCCCGGGCCTTGGCTGGGAATTGCAGATGCTCGTGCTGATGGGAATGGTCATCGCGGTGCATCTGGCATTCGGGCACTACGTCGAGGCACGCGGCACGGGCCGGCGCCTGCCGGGGGTCGGGGTGCTGCTGACTGTCGCCGGAATCGCCGCCGTTGCCGCGGCCGCAAACTTCAGGTACTGGCCAGTGCATGACGCACTGCACCTTGCGGGCGTCGCAATCTGGCTGGCGGGAATGCCGGCCGTCATAATATCATTCCGCCGCGAGCGCCGCCTGGCCGCGATGGGCCTGGACGGCCCGCGGCCGCCGTCCGTCGGACAATACATCTCCGACAATGGCCTGTGAGGTCCGAGCATGTGCTTGAAGGGCAAAAAGCAAGCCAAGGACACCCCCGGAAACTTCCGCTGCAAGGACTGCGGAGCCGTCTCCAAGAAAAAGTCCAGGCTCTGCAAGCCAAAAAAGATCAAGTGATGGGTGCCGTGGTTGCATAGCCCCTTGAGGTGCTCCGCAAACCACGGTACCCGGCTTCTCTTCAGCCCCGTTCACGGGGCTTTGCTCCGCCGCAGGCGGAGTATAGACCAGGCCTTTTAGGCCTGGGGCAATCGGGATTCTTCTGTTTTCCTTTTTCAGCACGCTTCAGCGCGCTTGCGAAGGGCTTTAGCCTAAAGGCAGCCACCTACGGGTAAGCGCGCTGAAGCGTGCTGGTCTGAAGAAGAAAAGAAGGAGTGGCGCAAGGTCGCCCAGACCCAGGCCTGAAAGGCCTGGTCTAAACCCCCGCTATCGCGGGGGCGAAGCCCCGTGAACGGGGCTGAAGAGAAGACCGCTCAATGTGTGCAAAGAGCCGGATTTATGCCTCTTTGGGGCTAATACCAGGATAGGACACAACCTATTCCAGGAGTGGACCTGCTGTTCCGAGTTCCGGGTTCCAGGTTCCGCCTTTGTTTCTTTTCCCCGGCTACCGGCTACCAAGCACTATTCCACCACGCTGGCGCCCTGGGCGGCGCGGGTGGCGAAGATGGGGCACCGCCGGCCAAAACGGGCGCCGAAGCCCACGGCGATGGCGCCCGCGATTGCCTCGGCCCGCCCGGCCTCGGCCAGGACTATCGCGCAGCCGCCGAACCCGCCGCCGGTCATCCGCGCGCCGTAGACGCCCGCCAGCGGGCGGGCCAGTTCGACGACGGCGTCGAGTTCCTCGCAGCTAACCTCGTAGTCGTCGCGGAGGGACTCGTGCGAGCCGTACATAAGCCGGCCAAACGCGGCGTAGTCGCCGGCCGAAAGGGCCTCGACGGCCCGCAGGGTTCGTGAGATCTCGCCGCCGACGTGGCGGGCCCGCATCAACTCCTTGCCCGACAGGACCCCGTCGCGCCAGGCCTGGTCGAGGCGGGCCTGGTCAACGTCGCGAAGGGCCGGCGCATGGAGCTTTGCAGCCGCGGCGTGGCACTGGTCGCGGCGAGCGGCGTAACCGCCGTCGCTGATGGCGTGCTTGACCTCGGTGTCAGCCACGAGCAGCACCAGGTCGGGGTCGTCGAAGGGGATCTGCCGGGTCTCGCCGCTTCGGCAGTCCAGCAGCAGCGCCCTTCCGGGCTGGCCTAGAATCGCGATGGACTGGTCCATTATCCCGCACGGCGCGCCGGCGAAGTCGTGCTCGGCCTTCTGGCAGATCAGCGCCAACTCGCGAGGGGCGATCTTCGAGCCGCTTTCGGCGGCCTCGGCCCCGGCTGGCGCGGCGACTGCCCCGGCCCCGGTGGCACCGGCAGCGACGGCCCCTGCGGGCTCGGCTGCCCCGGCCACGGCGACGGCTGGCCCGGCCACGGCGACGGCTGGCCCGGCCCCGCCCACCTCGGCCATCATCGCCATTGCCGTCGCGACCTCCAGCGACGCCGACGACGACAGCCCGCCGCCTATCGGCACGTCGCTGTCGAACATGATGTTGCAGCCGGCAAGCTTCAGACCGTAAGCCCGCAGCCCGGCCGCGACGCCTCGGCAGTAGTTGGCCCACTTGGGCCGGCCCGGGCGGATTTCACCGGCCAGGTCCAGCTCGGCGTCCTGACCCGGCGCCTGGGCGGACCGCAGCAGCACCCTCGTGTCCGGCCTGGGCGACCATGCGGCGAGGGTCTGCCGCTCGATGGCGATGGGCAGCACGAAGCCGTCGTTGTAGTCCGTGTGCTCGCCGATGAGGTTCACCCGCCCCGGCGCGCGAACCACCCCGGCCGGCTTGACGCCAAACCAGGCCGCGAAGGCCGACTTGAGTTGCTCGATCCCGGTCTTCATCCCGCGAAGATACCCCTCCCGGCCGGGGGGTGTCAAGGCGGGGAGAAAGGGGACGCAGACGAACATGAACCTGCGGTTCACCCCATGAAGCGAAAAACCGAGGACGAGGACGAGGACGATGGCTGTCGGGGGATCGCAGGGCTTTCAAACTGCGACGACGGCCAGATGCATGCGGAGCGTTCGTAGTGTCGCCGTGAGGCGATATTCTTCTTCGCCTGCTGCAGGCGTACAAGCGACACGGAAAAGAAGAATATGCCCTCACGGGCACACTACGAACGCTGTCGCCCAAGTCAGCGCCCGGCCAGGGCCTGCCGCTCGCAGTCACGCCGTAAGTAGTAGTGCTGACTTGGCTGTGGCAATATCAACCGCCCGGTGGTAGCATATCGGCGTCAAGTGGGGGGCGGGCGCGCAGGCGCTGGTCCGCCGGCGGCGGCCGTCCCACGTGCAAAGGAGACCTGCCATGAACCGCACCTGCCTCTTGCTGATCCTGTCCGTTCTTTGTGTGCTGCCGGTTGCCGCCTCGCCTCTGTCGGCCGAGGAGAAGCTCACCGATCTGCCCGTCGCCCGCGTGGTGCTGTTTTCCGGCGGGGTGGCGTACTTCGAGCACGCCGGCAAGATAACCGGCGACGCGGTGGTCCGGCTGACGTTCAAAGCCGACCAGATCAACGACGTGCTCAAGAGCATGCACGTCTCGCCCGGCGGGGGGTCGGTCACGGGCGTCAGCTATCCGTAGAGTGATCCCCAGCAGCGGGGGCTCAAGAGCTTCGCCGTCGATCTCAGCGGCCTGACTGACCTGGCCGACCTGCTCAAGCAGCTTCGCGGGGCCGGCATTTCGGTGAAAGTCGCCGGCTCGGGCACCGTCGCTGGCAAGATCCTCAGCCTCGAACTGCGCACGCGCGACGTCAACACCGCCGGCACCGTGACCACGATCCGCGACACCATTCTTAACCTCGTGACGCCAGAGGGCATCCGGGCCCTGCCGATGAGCCAGATCAGCAGCTACGCCCTGGCCGATGCGCGCCTTGCGGGCGAACTGGACAAGGCGTTGGAAATGCTGCTCGGCGAGCACGACACGCAGCGCCGGGCGGTGGATGTGCATTTCACCGGCCAGGCCGAGCGGGAGGTGCGGATCGGGTATCTCGTCGAGGCGCCGGTCTGGAAGACGACTTATCGACTGGACGTAACGGGCGACAAGCCGGCGCTCCAGGGCTGGGCCACCGTCGACAACGAGTCGGATTTCGACTGGTCGCGGGTCGAACTGACTCTCGTGTCCGGCCGGCCCGTGTCGTTCGTGCAGGACATTTACCGGCCCCAGTACGCCGCCCGATCGATAATCAAGCCACAGGCACAGGCCGAGGAAAAGGCCGCCATCTATGAAAAGACCGGAGAGGCCGGCGACGAAGCCACTGACAAGTTGACCCCGCCCGGCATGGCGTTGCTGGAGCGGGCTGAGGGGGCACAGTCGCTTGTTGGCCGGCTCTATGGCCGGCGGAGCGTGGAGGATGAGAGGCGGCTGCTCTTGCCGGAGGACCGCACCAGCGGCGGCGGGCAGGGCATTTTCGCAGAAGCACCCTCCGACACCCACGGTCTTGTGGCGGCGGCAGAGGCGAAGAAGGTGGGCCAACTCTTCCATTTCCGGGTCAAGACGCCGGTTGACCTGCCGCGAAGGCGGTCCTCAATGCTGCTGATCGTCAGCCAGCCCATGACCGCGATGAAGGTCAGCGTCTACGACCCGGTGGTGCTTCGCACGCAGCCGATGAACGGCGTGCTTCTGACCAACGAAACCGATCTGGAACTGCCCGGCGGGCCGGTGGCTATCTTCGAGGCCGGCGGCTTTGCCGGCGAGGCCGTCATGGGAAGGCTCGCCTCCCGCGCGCGAACCGTGCTGAGCTACAGCGTGGACGCCGACACCACCATCCAGGCCGACGCCAACCAAGACCGGCGGGCGGTGGCGGCGGGGATCCTCAACAGCCGGCTAGCAGTGCGCACCATTGGCGGCCTGACCCGCCAGTACAAGATCACCCGCGAAGTCCAGGAACCGCGGACACTGCTTTTGCGCCTGGGGCGGTATCCGCACGAGCGGTTGATATCGCCGGAGAAGTGCGAGGACACCACGCTCGACGAGTACCGAGTCCTTGTCGATCTCAAGGGCAAGGGCGAGACCAACTTCACAGTCAGGACGGAAGAGGATTCCTTCGACGAAGCTTACCTCGGGGACAGCACCTCGTATTCACTGACCATATTGGCCGCCGACGCCAACGACGTTGCCCAGGATGTCCGCACGGCGCTGAAGAAGATCGTCGCGATGGCCAAAGAAATGAACGAAATGGATAACCAGGCCGCGAAACTCGACGAACAGGCCAAGGCGCTTCCCGAGAGCCAGGCCCGCTTACGGGACAACATAAAGGCACTCGACCCCGCCAGCCCGCTGGTCAAGCGGTACGTCGAGAAGCTCAGCGCCCAGGAAGACCTGATCGAGAAGCTGGATAAGCAGCTCGCGGACTTAAAGGCCCGCATCGAGGCCAAACGAAAAGAGCTTCTGGAGTTCCTAAAGGACCTAAAAGTCGGCAAGATGCCCCAGGCCCCGGCCGGTGCAAACCGGTCGGTGTGGGGAAGCGGAAGGGGCATATTCTAGGCGGCACTTGCGGCGAGCCTCATAAAAGCTATAGGTCCTGTGGGACTCATTAGACCCATAGGACCTATATGTTTACTCAATTCTCATTGCACGGTGCTTACGCGTGCCTTGCGGCTTCGACCATGTCCATCCTGCCTGCCATGTCGCAAACGGCGGTTGCCGCCACGGCGGCGGCGAGGTTCATTTTCATCTTCCAGCCGTGGCGGCTCTGGCCGTAGTAATGCGGCAGGATTCGCGTCTTCTTGAAGCCTGCCTTTTCGTAGAGGGCGATGGCCGGCTTGTTGTCGTCGTCGACCTCCAGGGCGCAGGCCGAGACGTTCTCTCGCCTCAGCACATCCAGGCACTCCAGCAGCAGCGTCTGTCCGATGCCGTTGCCGCGGAACTTCGACTCGACGGCGATGCTATAGAGCCGGCCCGTGGTGCCGCTTCGGGTCTTTCTTCGCAGCAGCACGGCCGCGGCAACGATAATGCCATCGTGGCGGACGACGTGCGTGGTGGCTCGCGGGCAGTTGAGCAGGTAGCGGAACTGCCGGCGCCCCAGGGCGACGTAGTCGTCGAAGGTTCGGGTCTCAAGCCCGACCAGCGCGTCGATATCCGACGATGAGGCCTGCTCGAAGGTATCCGCGTGGCTCTCGCTCATGTGCATGTCGGCGGCGGCGAACATCTCCTGGCGGTCGGGCGTCCATGCGGCGGGCAGGCTGACGGCGACCGCCTGCTTGCGGATCGGCCGGACTGACCACTTGTTGAGCCGAAAGGCCGGGTGATAGCTCGTCTTGGTGTAGGCCAGCGAGGGGATTTCCCAGTCGTCGCCGGCGTTCGTCCAGCGGCTGTGGGACCAGAACTGTCGGCAGAACTCGGCGTAGATGAACTGGGCGCTGCCGGCGTACTGGCGGTCGGTCTTCTCGATGAGGATGTTGCACATGTCCGGCCCGATCATCTCACCGAACGTGAAGCCGACGATGGTCCGGTCGTCGTAGAGGACCATTCCGCGCAGGCCGATGAGCCCGGCGAAGCTGATGGCGTCGGCGGTGGCGGATTCCTCGGCCAGGCGCTTCATCCGCGTTATCGGCGAAAGTCCGCAGATGGAGTCGTCGTGCTGGTAGTGCCAGCGTCGCAGGACCTCCAGGCACGGCTTGACGTGCTGTGGGCCGAACTCCTCAGTTCGCGGCTGGTACCGCCTTATGAAGCGGTTGCGGGCCTGGCGCTTGGAGGCCAGGTCGCTGCCGTCCAGCTCGATCATGCGGCGGGTCTCGTAGATGTAGTCGCCGCTCATCGGCCTGGCTGAGAAGTCCGACGGGAACCGCGCGAGCTGCTCGTCGCTGACGTACTCGAAGCACGTGGCGTCCGCGGGCAGACCGATGCGGCGGTTATAGTCGGTGCAGATCTCGATGCTCTCCCTGACGGCCTTCTCGTAGTTGCCCAGGCCCACCGGCGGCTGAAGCAGCGTCATGCCCGTCGGCCCGTTGGCGAACAGGCACAAGCAGTCGGAGATAATGCGCCAGCCGAGGCGGGCGGCGTCTCGCCAGATGAAGCTGCTGGCGAAGCCGTAGTCAGAGAGCCGAGCCTTACAGGTGCGGTAGAATTGATCGAAGAGGGGTTTGTGGGATAGTTCCGGCCGTGTTAACCCATAACACGCAGGGGAATCTTCATCGTCCATGTGTACGTCGTATCCTCATTAGAGCCGCCGCTGCGCCGTCCGTGGTCAGGGCTTTGCCATTTTGGTTGCCCGTTGGTAACTCGGCATTCGAACGCAACTCGTCACTTCTCGCGCATTTTATCATTCCGGCGGAAATGCAAACGGATATTCGCCTCAAATTGCAAATTTTTTTTTTACCCCCTCGGCGGCCAAAAGCCCGATCTATTGGGCCTGCCTGCCTGCCAACCCCCCGGCGGCAGGGGGTGGGTAATGTTCCCCACCGGTCCTCGCGGGGCTGTTTCAGGCTTCGGAACCGCCCTTGCAAAGCACGCCGATGCCCTCCTTGAATCTTAAAGAAGTACCAAACCTGCCTGCCGGCAGGCAGGTCACAAGCACCAAGGTCCAAACATTGGCAGAGGACGCACTGGGTTTGGAAATTTTCTGTTTTGCTGTTTGGTCCTTGTTTGGTAATGCCTCAGTTACGGGAGGAGAGAGAACCGTGAATATAGGGCGGACCCGCTTGTAGCGGCCCCGTGAGGGGCTTCTTGAAGAACCTGCCTGTCGGCAGGCAGGTCGCCTTACGGCGACACTACGAACCCCCCGTAACTGAGGCATTACCTTGTTTGAGACCTGCCTGCCGGCAGGCAGGTTTGGTGCTTGTCATTTGGAATTTGGCGCGCTGTACTGGTTGAACCACCGGGGCGGGACGCTATCATAATCATGCTGGCGGCGGGCGGATCGGCGCCGCGCCCCAAAGTTGACCAGTGCAGGAGTCTCCACATGCCAAAGGCCAGGATGCTTGATATTAACGCGGCGGCCCGGCCGCGACGGACGGTGACCTTCGGAGTCTGCGCCACGTGCGATCCGCGGATCGACGCTGCCAGTCGGCAGCGGGCGGCCAACATTTGCGGCCTGGTGGCCGAGCACGTCGCCGGAGGGGTGCGAATGCCGGATGGCACGCCCGTCGAGGTTGTCTGGTCGCCGGTGCTCATCGACGGCGAGAAGCAGGCGGACATCGTGGCCAGTCAGTTCCGCGCCGCCGGCGTCGACGCCATAATCTGCGCGCCGGACACCTGGGCTTTTCCGCAACTGACGCTCATCAGCCTGCTGAGCCAGCTTCCGCCGGACATCCCGGTGAACATCACCTGCGGCAACAGCGGGCCCAAGCCCGGCGTCGTCTACGCCCACGCCGTCAACGGCGCCCTGGCACAGATGGGCAGGCTCGTGGCCCTGAACGTCGGCTCCTGGCCGGATGAGGGGCTAAAGCCGGAAATGTCGCCCGCCACGGCCGAGGCGCTGGTCGACTGGTGCTACGCCGCCCTGGCCCGCGTGGGGCTACGGGGGCGCCGCGTCGTAATCTTCGGCCACGATTCGATGGGCATGGAGACCGCCCTTGCCCACGTCATCGCCACCCGCCGGACCTTCGGCCTGGAGATCACCCGCCTGGACATGAAGCTTCTGGCCGACATGGTCGCCAAGGGCGCCTACGACAAGGCCGAACTGGCCGAGATGCGCTCGTGGGTGGACAAGATGGTCGGCAAGCGGCTGGAGCTTCGCGGCCAGGCCGACAGCGAGAAGTTCAACCTGTCGCTGGCGATGTACCTGGTCGTTCGCGACATCATGGCCGACCTCGGCGCCGTCGGCGGGGGCTTCATGAGCCAGCTCGAGTGGGGCTCCGACCGCCGCGGCACGCCGCTGCCGGTGGCCGACGCGATGGAGAGCCTCTTCAACTCGACCTTCGACCACCGCGGACCCAAGCCGGCCTTGCCGTACGCCACCGAGGCCGACGTGCAGGGCCTGCTGACGATGCTGGTGATGACCTGGCTGTCCGGCGGCAACCCGCCGCTGTTTATGGACTTCCGGAAAGTATGGGAGCCCTGGGAGATTCAAGCCCTTGCCAGGAAGCTCAAGGTCAAGTTCAGCGGCAAGGAGCTTTGGGCCTCTCGCGGCTTCGTCGACGGCGACAACAGCGGCTCGGCCAGCTTCGACTGGGCCGCCAAACCAGGCGCCGGGGCGGCTGCCTGCATGAGGGGTGTCGCCATGCCCCTGGCCGATGAGTTCTACTTCCCCGGCGGCGGCAACAGCGTGACGTTTACCACACCGGGCGGCATCGAGGGCCTGGCTGCCCGCATGGCCTACTACGCACCCGGCGACCGCTTCAGCCTCGTCTGGGACCAGGCCGTCACCACATCCCTGCCGGCGAAGCTGGCCAAGGCGGTGGTCCACACATCCACCTGGAGTTGGCCTCACACCTTCGTGGCGCCAAAGTACGCCGACATGGCCGAGTACAAGCAGTACGCCCCGGCCAACCATTTCCACATGACCTGGGACCTCCGGCCTGCCAGGCTTCAGCATTGGATGGACCTGACCGGCGTGCTGTCCGTCGCTCCGTGGTCTCGGCGGCCCGCCTTCATTCCCGGTACCGACCGCCCGACGCCGCTTGTGAACCTGCTGCGCGGAAAGTAGGAAGTAGGAAGTAGGAAGTAGGAAGTCAGAAGTGAAGGGGACTGGCTCCGGAGCGGCAGGCTTTTTTGCCGCGGAGGTGCCTGTCCCCGCTGTTGGCAAAGTGCGTGACAACCGGCAGGCAGGCAGGCCTTAGGGTGGCGGCGGATGGCTTTCAGCCCCGTTCACGGGGCTTTGCCCGCCGAAGGCGGGTATAGACCAGGCCTTTGAGGCCTGGGGAGTGTGCTGTTTTTTTGTTCAGCACGCTTCAGCGCGCTTGAAGCGGGCTTTAGCCTAAAGGCTTTCACATACGGGTAAGCGCGATGAAGCGCGCTGATAGAACAACCGAGAAAAGAGAATCGCATTCTCGCCAATCCAGGTTGCCGCAGTCGAAAATGTGCCCGCGGCTCACCCGATTAAGGAAAAAGCCGAGGACGAGGACGAGAACGAGAACGAGGACGAGGACGAGGACGAAGGCTGTCGCCGTGCCTGCGCCCCGACTCCCCGCTACAGTCTTTTCAGAACAGAGGCGCAGTCCCGAAGGGATGCCTTCGGCAAGGCAAGAGAAGAAGAAAGCAATGACACGCACTCGAAGCTTCTTGTCATTGGCGGTGTGTTTGTGGGGATTGGCACTGGCGATAGCGGCGTTCGCCCATGCCGCGCCTGTCAAAAAAACCGCCACGCAGCCCGCCACGCAGCCCGCCACGCAGCCCGCCACACAGCCCGCCACACGGCCTGCCGCCACGGAGCCGACGACCCAGCCGGTCAAGGCGAAGCTCGGGCCCGTGCTTACCCAGCGGTGGCGGTGGTACAAGACGGTATGGGCGGGGCGGGACATCGCCAGCCAGTCCAACGCCGACGCGGCGCTCGTCGATGCCATTCTCAAGGCTGACCCGGCCGAGGTGGCGACGCTCCGCGACGAGATGGCCGCCGAGTACGAACGCATGGCGGCCGGGAAGAAGCCGGACGACTTCCAGCTTGGCCGGCTTGCGGCCCGGCTGGTTGTGGCCTGGACGCGCAGCCCGACCGGCAAGGAGGTTTCCTCGCCCCAGATGGCTATCAACCGCGCCCTGGGCTGTCGGGAAATCTGCCGGTGGGGCACGATCGCCCTGAAGCATCTTGGCGGCAACATCTCGCGGGACACGCTGGACAGGTACCGCGGTTTCGTGCCCGGCACGGCCGCAAGCGTCATGTCGCTGATGATCAGGTCCCTGCCGACGATCGACAAGCCCGGCGACATCCGCGATGAGCTTCTGCCGCTCCGCGAGCCGCTGCGGGCCCTGGCCGCCGCCGCCGACACCCGCCAGGCCGCGACGGAAAAGATCATCGACCAGTTCTATGAGTCACTCGGCCCGCTGGATGTCTACCAGGCCGACAAGGACGCCATCCGAAAAGTCATCGAGGCTTTCCCAGCCGCCTACAACGCCCGCGACACCAAGGCCTTCGCCGCACTCTGGCCGGCAGGGCACAAGGCCGTTGCCGCCCTGGCGACACTCTCCCTCGAAGCGACGATCGAACCGGGCTTCTGGACCATCACACGCTGGCAGTGCGCCTACATCGTCGTCCAGAAAGACCAGGCCGAGGCCTACGTCGTATCGCAGTACCGTTCCAAGGACGGCAAGGACCAGCCCGTCAAGCTCCAGGGCTTCCCGGCGCGCAAGGACGCCAAAGAGGGGTGGAAGCTCGACTGATTGCGGATTGCGGATTGCGGATTGCGGATTGTCCCGAGCGAAGTCGAGGGGCGGATTTCTTAATCGCAGAGGCCGCGGAGAGCGCAGAGGAAAGGCGAAGATAAAAAGAAGAAGCGAGAGGGGGATTGCATGGATTAAGAGATTACAGGGACTAAGAAACTCATATATGCTTTTATCCATGTAATCCTCTAATCTGCCTGCCGGCAGGCAGGTCCATGTAATCCCCCTCCAGCTTTTGTTTCTTCTTCCTCTGTACTGTTAACGTTCTATTGCTTGTATTTTCTGCAAACTTTTCGGGGGCTGCCGCCCGAAGTAATTCAGCGCTATGGTCTTGCGCCGAAGGTCCCGATAACGAAAATCCGCAATCCGCAATCCGCAATCCGCAATTGGGTTGCGGGCGAAGCCCGCGCCAAGTTCTCTGCGATGAAACAAAGGTCCCGTTGCTTTTGCCCGCCCAAACCTGCTAGTCTGGCGGCAGAAGCGGCCAATGTTAATGGTGGCTGCTATTTACTAACTACTATCTACTACTTACTGCTTTCTTCCAATGGCCTCGACGATCCAGCCGTTCAACATCATGTGCAAGCCGGTGTGCGGCATCTGCAACCTGGATTGCAGCTACTGCTACTACACGGCCAAGCCGCGGGAGCTTTACCCCGGCCCGCGCAAGTTCCTCATGCCCGACGACGTGCTGGAGACCTACATCCGCCAGTACATCGAGGCCATGCCGGTGCATGTGGACTTCGGCTGGCAGGGCGGCGAGCCGCTGCTGGCGGGCAAGGAGTTTTTCCGCAAGGTCGTCACCCTTCAGCGGAGGTATGCCCATGGCGGCCAGGAGATCGCAAACGCGATCCAGACCAACGCCACGCTGCTGGACGATGAGTGGTGCGAGTTGCTCGCGGAGCATCACTTCCTTGTCGGCGTGAGCCTCGACGGCCCGGCCCAGTGGCACGACTCGTTCCGCCGCGACAAGCAGGGCCAGCCCACGTTCCACCGCGCCTGGGGCGGCGTCGAGCTGCTGCGAAAGCACAAGGTCGAGTACAACGTGCTGGTAACGCTCAACAGCGTCAACGCCCCGCACGCCGGCGACATCTACCGGTTCTTCGTCAACCGCGACATCCGCTACCTCCAGTTCATCCCCATCCTCGAGCGCGACGCCGAGGGCAACGTCCGCCCGTTCTCCTGCGGACCCGATCAGTGGGGCCAGTTCCTGCTGGATGTGTTCGATCAGTGGGCCGGGCGGGACGTCGGAAAAGTCTCCGAGCGGTTCATCGACAACGTGCTGCACAAGATCATCTTCAACAAGGCGGCGATGTGCTGCTACGGCGACCGATGCGCCAACGCCCACGTGCTGGAGTACAACGGCGACCTCTACGTCTGCGACCACTTCGTCTACCGGCAGTGGAAGATCGGCAACATCACCGAGCGCCCGCTGGCGGACATGCTGGCCGATCCGCTGCTCGAGCAGTTTGCCCAGTTGAAGTGCCAGCTCCCTGCCGCCTGCCGCAACTGCGAGTTCCTCCAATATTGCAACGGCGGCTGTCCCAAGCATCACGTACACATCGGCACGGATCCTGCCCGCGTCAACTGGTTCTGCCAGGGCTACAAGCGGTTTTTCCGCGAGGCCCTGCCGGAGCTAATCCGCATGGCGGCCTACATCCGCCACGGGCAGATCCCGCCGCTTAAGGGCGCACCCCAGCCCACGGGCGACCTCGCCCAGCGCCAGGCCGCCTTCGAGGCCGGACCGGGCCCCGACGCCGCCATCCCACACAAGCAGGAGCTCCTCCAGGCCCCCGCACCGGCCGTGGCCAGGCCCGCGCCAAACCCGGCGCCGCCGTCCGGAGCCCCCGGCCGAAACGACCCATGCCCCTGCGGCTCCGGCCGAAAGTTCAAGAAATGCTGCGGACGCGAGTAAACGGCCGGGATCGCGGCGCCATGCTTTCGCCCGTAGGTGTTTAGCGGCGGGGTGCAACCACTGGTTGCAGACTGTCGAGAAATGAAGCAGTCACGAATGACGCGGCAGCCTTTGGGAGTGCGGCGTCGAGTCCCGGCGCGCCGGGACGAACACGCCGCTTTCGATGGCGGACCACGTGTCCCTGAATGCGGGACGCAAGGAACTCGGCAAATCTGATCTCAGGCCAAGACTCCCCTGGGATTGAAGATCCTGTCGCCTGGCAAACAAAAGCGGCGAGGGCGTCCCGGCGCGCTCCCGGCGCGCCGGGACACTCCAAGGGCTTCGCGTTTTCGTGGCGCTTGTCACTTCACTCCAAAGGCGCGGCCCCTGTTCTTCTTTTGTTCCTACCCTCAGCCCGCGCCCTTGAGTCCCACCGGCGCGGTCTTAATGGGTTCAACCAGACGCGGGTAGCTTACCGGCGCGTCCAGGCCGGCCTGTCTGAGGATCTGGGCGGTGAGCCTGGCTTCCAGGGCCCGGTCGTTGCCGAGTTCGACCATTTGGGCAGCCTCCTGCTCGCCGGTAAGTTTGTTCTTCTTTTTCGGGCGTTTGGTGAACATGTCGTAGGCTTCGGAGGTGCTGGATATGCTGTCGGTGGGCTTGTCGGACCGGCTGACGAGGACTTCGACGACGGGCTCGTAGCCCCTGCCCTCGGGGCCCTGGCGTATGGTCACCCTGACGGCGCGGTAGATCGTCTGGAGCGTGCTCTCGGTCGTGTCGGTCATCCGCGCGGCGTCCCTTCGCCATAGCTCGAAGAACTGCTTGCCCGTCATCGGCCAGGTTGTGATCGTCCCGGCGCGCGGGTCCTGGCGGTCGAGGCGGAAGTGATAGCTTATCAGCACGTGCCTGCCGGCCTGCCAGAGCCGGTCGAAGCTCTGCTGCTCGGGCGTCTGGGGCGTGGGCTCCAGCACGGGCCGGGTGTACTTGGGCTGGCAGCCTGCCGGCAGCAGCATCGCCGCCAGCAGTAACGTTGGGGCAAACCTTCGCATGTTTTTTCCTTCGCCGCTAGCGGGAAAACCGCCCGGCAATTTGGCCGGACGGTGATTGTATCATAGGCTTCCATTGTAGCCAAGGAAACCAAACGCGGCTGAAACGAAGCACACAAGACAACCCCCTTGTCGGCTCCCATGCCGGCACCAATGCCCCAGCCCCGGCGTCCGCCCAGCCGCCGGGGCTCCTCTTTTTTATTTGGCAGCCAAGAGCTGGCAGCACGTCGCTTGTCGCCGGCGGGCGGGGCAAAATGCAACAGGGGCAGGTCTTTTTCCATGCGCATAACAGGCACCCGGGCGGGCTTCCGGCGGTTAGAATAACTGGCGGAGACACGGATGCGGGAGCCACAAACGATGCGGACAGTTCGGCGGCGGCTCTCGGCCGGTGCGCTGGTGGCAACGCTGGCGCTGGCGGCCATCATGGCAACAGTGGGGGCGCTGTGCGCCGCGGCGGAGACAGCGCCCTCCGGCCCGGTCGTCACTAACTTCCGCGACGGGCAGACCGTGCGGTATCCGGTGGTCCTGCTGGCCGGGCGGACCGGCGACGCCTCGGCAAGGGGCGCGGGGGTTATCAACGAATCGTCCAGGCTCGACACGCGCCGGCTCGAGGGCCTGGCCGGCGGCGGGGCGCTGAAGGCACTGGCGGAGCTGGTGCCCGGCGAGAACCGTCTTGTCATCCGCTGCGGCGCGGCCGAGACGAAACTCACGCTCACATATCGGCCGGCCACAAGCGAGTTCGTCGTCCGCGTCTTCTACTGGACCGACAGCGCCGGTTCGACACGCTTCCAGACGCCGGATGCCAACGACAGGCTCAACTGGCAGGGCAAGCTCGACACGGCCATGAAGCTCCTGCAATGCTTCACGGCCGAGCGGCTGAACGACATCGGCATGGGGCGCCGCACGTTCAACCTGGAGTTCGACGAGGCCGGGCGGGTGAAGGTACACTTGCTTCGCGGCAGCGCGACGGCGGCGGAGTATCACAAGATGTCCGGCGACGAGCTTTACGCCGCGGCGTCGGCCGAGATTCAGCGGCAATATCCCAGCCGGGCCGCGAAGGACCTGGTGATTCCCGCCTTCACGTGGTTCGACGCCAACACGGGCCGAGCGCTGGCCCACACGGCCCTTGGCGGGGGCGACCTGGCGCTTTTCGGGGGCGGCGACCTGTTCACCTGGCCGGACTGCCTGGCTGGGGCGCAGGCGGCGTTCATGGACGCCCGTAGGGTGGACCCCGCGAAGTTCTTCAGCGACTCAGCCGGGCGGGACACGTACTGGGCCTGCGCCTCGACGACGATGGGCGCCGCCCTCCACGAGCTTGGCCACACCTTCGACCTGCCTCACAGCACCGATCCGCAGGACATCATGACTCGCGGGCACGACCGGCTGAACCGGTTCTTCACGCTCATCGAGCCGCCGCGGGCAGGCCGCGCGGGCTCTTGTGCGTTCAAGGCCGACGAGGTCGCGCGCTGGTCGCCCGTAAGCGGCGAGGCCCTGGCGGCGCAGCGGTTCTTCGAGCCTGACAAGCGTAAGTGGGCCGATGCCGCCCGCACGACAATCACCCTGGACCGCCCCGGCCGGCGGATCAGAATTGAATCGCCCGACGCCCTGCGGTACGTCGGCGTGCGGCGCTGGGACCTGCCATCGGGCCTCCAGGCCGTGCGCCGCGTGCCGCTGGCCGATGGCGCGACCGAGGCGTCGGTGACGCTTGACGAGCTTGACGCGTGGGTGCCGCGGGGCGAGGCGCATCTGGCGGTTCTCGACGGCCAGGGCTGCCTCACGCAAGTGATGGTCAAAGACCTGCTGGCTGGACCGTTCGTTACGAAGTGGCAGTTCGCCGGCGTGACCGTGCCCTGGCAGGACGCCAACTCGCTGCCGGCCGTCGATGCGGCAAAGCTCGCCGAGATCGAGGCCTCGGCCGGACGAGCCAAACTCGCGGCATCCGCCGGGCCTTACGTTGACTTCGCGGCGACGTCGGGCCTGGGCAGCCGGCAGCGCGTGGCGGGGTACGCCATGCGCGAGATCCGCACCGACTCCGCCCGCCGGATACGCCTGCTGACCGGCAGCGACGATTCGCTGCGGATGTGGCTCAACGGCAGGCAGGTCGCCGGCGTGCTCGCCCTGCGAACCGCCAAGGCGGACGCCGAGATGACGGATGTGAACCTGCGGGCCGGGACGAACCGCCTCCTTGTGGAAGTGGGCCAGGCTGGCGGCGCCTGGGGGCTGATGCTCCGGGTCACCGACGACAAGGGCAACAAGCTGGAACTGACCGACGATGGGATGCTCCGCGCCGCGGCGGAGGCGGCGACGCAACCTGCTATGTAGCGGGTTGAAATCGTGACATCCTGTCCACCGGAGGCTTGCGCCACCCCGTAAGGGGCCCCAAGGGCCGACCGATTGTTACTGGGCGTTATCGGCCCTGTTTGGGCGATCACCATCAGCGTGTCGGAGGTTTGCTCGTCGAAGTTGGCGAAGGCCGGGCCGGCGTGGCAGTCGATGCGGTCCAGGCCGGCCTGGCGGCAGGCGGCGGCGATTTCGTCGCGGGTGTATGGGCGAAGCAGCGCTTCGGCCAGGTCGTGGCGGCAGCCGCCCGCCGACCAGGTGAGCTTCAAGACGTTGAACCGGACGACGTCGGCCAGGAAGTCGTAGAAGCGGACGTACTGGGTATCGCCCTGGCGGGTGGCGCCGACGATCCGCTCCCGGCGGGCAAGGACGCGGGCGTAGTTGAGAAGCCCAGGGACGACAACGCCTCGCGGCGCGAGCAGCCTGGCAAAGCCGGCCAGACGCCGCATTGGGGCCAGGCTGTCGGGGTCGGCAATTTTGCCCAGTGCCACCGGCGGAGGCGAAGTAGTCCGCCCATTCATTCCCATTTAAGTGACAAGATCAGGTGAAGGCTGTAAGCCGGCTAATAAAGTCGCCCCCGCTATCATCCGATTTTTACTTCCGGGTCACTAGAGAGACGGGCCTCCGGTTCCGGGAGGCCGGTAGGAGCGTCGGGAATGCTGGACATTGCCACCATACTGGGGCTTTTTGCGGGCGTTGCCTGCGTGTTCATAGCTGTGCTGGCGGACGGCGGCCAGTTCGGCCTGTTCTTTTGCATACCGGCGATCGTTATAGTTATCGGCGGCACGATGGCGGCCACGTGCGTTCACTTCTCCCTAAGGCAGGTGCTGCGCCTGATGTCGTTCATTAAGAAGACATTCAAGTACCGGCTGCCGTCGGAAGACGAGGCCATACAGCAACTTGTGAATTGTGCCTCGGTCTCGCGCAGGGAAGGGGCCCTGGCGATGGAAGGGCAGTTGAAGGACATAAAGGATTCCTTCATGGTCAAGGGGCTCCGAATGGCCATTGACGGCTGCGAGCCGGCCCAGATGCGCGAGCAACTGGCTCGCGAGATTGAGAACCTCAAGGAGAGGCACTTCGAAGGCAAGAAGATGCTGGAGTTCATGGGCGCCGGCTGCCCCGCGTTCGGCATGGTGGGCACGCTGGTGGGCCTGGTCCAGATGTTCAGCAATATGGAATCGCCCGAGAAGATTGGCAAGGGCATGGCGACCGCCCTGGTCTGCACGTTCTACGGGGCGTTCGTGGCCAACTTGTTCTTCATACCGCTGGCGGGCAAGCTGGGAATGCGTTCCAAGGGAGAGGTCTTCATCAAGCAAATGCTGGCCGAGGGCATACTGGCCATCGCGGCGGGCGAAAGCCCCACCAGTGTACGCGAAGTCATGCAGTCCTTCGTCTCCGAGCACCGGCGGAACGATATCAAGCCGAGCGACAATGCCAGAAAAGCAGCATAAACCGGCGGCCGAGGAGGACAGCGGCGGCGAGGTCGGGCTGTGGTACGTGTCGTTCGCCGACATGATCACGCTGTTGCTGTCGTTTTTCGTAATGATGACCTCCTTCTCGTCGTTCGACAAGGAATCCATGAAGAAGCTTAACGATACTTCCGTCAAGGCGTACCCTTCGATCATGTCCAGCATACAAAGCGGCCGCAACAGCGTTGTTGACCAGGGCTATTCGTGCCCCGTCCAGACGCATGGCACGGAGAACGCGGCCTACCCCACCTGGGGCGTCGAGCAACCCACGACGAGGCCGACGGCGGCGCGCGACTTCGGCGAGCGGAAGATCATCAGTATTCCGCTGTCGAGCATGTTCCTGGGAAGCTCCTGCGTCCTGGCCCCTTCCGGCACTAAATGCGTGGAGCTCCTGGCCAAGTACCTGTCCGCCACGCCCTACCGCATTCGCCTGGCGGTCGGCGGAACCGATAGGGCCCTGGCACTGGCCAGGCAGTGGAAAGTCGCCTCCCTGCTGGTTGAGAAAGGCGTCAAGCTCAAGCACATCGGGCTTGCTCCCCCCGACCCCGCCGGCGGCGCATCGCGGACCCAACTGGTTCTTACCATGCTGCCCGAGGGGGCATTCCGATGAGCGAAGAGGGCGGCGGCGAAAAGGTGCCTCTCTGGATCATCTCCTTCGCGGACATGATCACTCTGCTGCTGGCCTTCTTCGTCATGCTTCAGACGATGGCCCACTCGCGGGACAACACCCTGATGCGAGGCACCCAGCGCGGCTTCACCATGGCCCTGCGGCACATGGGGCTGCCGGACTTTCTCTTTGCCGACAATGACAGAACAGGAAACGTTGACTACCGCCGTTTGAAGTATCCCGATGAGTTCGAGGCCAAAACGCCCGAGGCGCCTCCCCTCCGCTCCGCCGACCCCAAGGACGTGCGGCTGGAGGAGGTCTACCGCAACATCGTTCGCACCATGGAGACCCGATCGCAAGAAGTGCAAACGAAGTGGATGGCGACCTTTCCGCTGACCGCGAAGTTCCCCGCACAGTCCGACAACCTGGACCCCGCCGTCAAGGACATACTGAGGCAAATCGCCACGGCGCTGGCCGCCGGCGCCGGCAGTCGGACCTTTGAGATCATGATCCTCGCCTCCGCGCCCGAGGAGCGTGATCCTGTCGCGCAGTGGCAGCTCTCGGCGCTGCGGGCCGCCGCCATCGACAGCACTCTGGCTCAGGCCCTCAAGGCAGCGGGCCTGACCAGGCCGCGGGTCTCCACGCTCCCCTGGGGTTGCGGCGATGGCGGGATGATTCAGGAGATAGCGGGTGGCCACGGGCAATGCCAGGCAGTTGTCATCGTCAGGGTACGCATCCCGCAATAGCAGGCTATGGGAAGACTCCCTCACGGGCACGCGTCGAGCTGGTCGTGCAGTTCGGCGTACTGTTGCCAGAGGTTCTGGAGCCGCTCGTCGGAGGCTGTGTACTGCCGGCCTAGATCGCCGACGCGGTCGAGGTCGCCGGCCTCGCCGGCCTGGCTGGAGGCGTCCATCAACTCGCGGAGCTTCTGTTCGAACTCCATGATGGACTGTTCGACGGCCTGGCATTTGCGCTGGAGGCGCTGGCGGTCCCGTCCGGCCTGGCGGGCGGCGATGTTGGCCTGGCGGCGGTCGTGCTGCTGCTTCTTCCGGGGCGGGGCCGCGGATGAGGCGCCGCTGCGGAGCTCAGTCCGCCAGCGGACGTAGTTTTCCCAGCCGCCGGTCAGCAGGTGGATCATCCCGCCGTTAAGCGCCCAGATGTGCGTGGCGAGGGCCTCTATCATGTATCGGTCGTGGCTGATGAAGATCACCGTCCCGGCGAATTCCTTGAGCATCTCCTGGACTAACTCCCTGCTGGGAAGGTCCAGGTGGTTGGTCGGCTCATCCAGCAGAAGCAGGTTAGGCCCGGCGGCCGCGAGCTGGGCGAGGATTACCCGGCTGCGCTGTCCGCCGCTCAGTTCGGAGATCTTCTTGAACACCTCGTCGCCGGTGAACAGGAAGCTCCCTAGGAGGGTCCGCGCCCGCTCGGGCTTGAGGCCGGCATCCACGCTTTGCAGCGATTCCAGCACGGTCGCGTCGGGCTGGAGGTTGTCGTGCGTCTGCGGCAGGTAGCCCGGCTGGACGCTGGCGCCGAGCTCGCACGAGCCTTCCAGCGGCGCCAGCCTGCCCATCAGCGTGCGAAGCAGCGTCGTCTTGCCGATGCCGTTTGGCCCGACGATGGCGATGCGCTGCCCGCGGCGCACGTTCTGGCTGCCGACGTCCACCAGCGGCTTGAGCCGGTCGTAGCCGATCACCAGGCCCGACGTGCGGACGACCATGTCGCCGGCGCGCTGGAGCGGGTTTATCCGCACGTCGACGTGCTGGTGCTGCCGCGGCTTGGCAATGGCCTCGGCGGCCTTGAAGCGCTCAAGGCGCGTCCGCCGGCCCTGGGCCTCCTTCGTCCGCTGCCCGGCCAGGTGGCGGCGGATGAACTCCTCCGTCCGCTCGATGAACTCCTGCTGGGCCTGCCACTGCCGCATCCGCTCGACGAACCGCTCATCCCGCTGGCGGACGTACTGGCTGTAGCTGCCGCGGTAGATGTCCAGGTTGGAAAACGAAATCTCCCACGTCCGGTTGGTCACGCGGTCCAGGAAGTAGCGGTCGTGCGAGACCACGATCAGCGTCTTGCCGAAGCCCTGGAGGTACCGCTCGAGCCACTCGACGGCCTCGATGTCCAGGTGGTTGGTCGGCTCGTCCAGAAGCAGCACGTCAGGCTCTTCCAGCAGCAGGCTGGCCAGCAGCGCCCGCGTCCGCTGGCCGCCGCTGAGGTGCCCAAGGGGCATCTCGTGCTGGGCCGGCTCGAAGTTCAGGCCCGAAAGGACGGTGCGGATGCGGTTGTCGATATCGTAGCCGCCAAGGGTCTCGAACTTCGTATGCAGCTCCCCGTATGCGATGAGCTTCTGCCCGTCGGCGTCATCACCGAGCCGCTCGGCGAGGCCGGCCATCTCAGCCGCCATCGCATGCACGTGCGCGAAGTTCTCCTGCATCGACTCCCAGAGCGTCGCCCCGACAAGGGCGGGCGGGTCCTGCGGCAGATACCCCACGCGCAGGAGCGTGCGGAACTGGATCTCGCCGACGGTCGGGCTCTCCTGCCGGCATAGCAGGCGCAGCAGCGTCGTCTTGCCCTGGCCGTTGGGCCCGACCAGGCCGATCCGCTCGCCCTCGGACACCTGGAACCGGGCGCCCTGGATGACGTAATCGACGCCGAAGCTCTTGCCAACGCCCGTGCCTACGATCAAAGACATTCCAGCATCCGTTGGTTACAAACCGCAAAGAGATTGCTTTTTAAGGCCCGATAGGGCCGACAGTATTCAGCCGGCCCTTGGGGCCCCTTACGGAGTGGCGTAAGCCACCGGAAAAATCCCATCGCTCCCATCGCTCCCATGGGTCTTATGGGTCTCATAGGACCTATGGGACCTATGGAACCCATAGGACCTGCCGCCCGCGGGGGCACAATCCGTCCAGTATACCGGAATTGGGGGGCGCGGTCATGGGGTTCCAAGACTCTGAATACGCGAAGCCTTTGGAGTGTCCCGGCGCGCCGGGGCCGCTTTGGACCGCAGCCTAATGCGACCATCCGACAAGAGCCAAAGCGGCGAGGTCGCCCCGACTTCGTCGGGTCTTGACGCCGCACTCCAAAGATGGCGCTCTTGCGGGCATACCGTAGGGTCCCACGACTGGCGTACTGCCGATCGCCCTTCAACTGGTTACTTCGGCTGGGTGGTCGTCGTCGAGCGGAGCATGGACTGCTGGATTTTGGCGATCTGTTTGCGGAGTTGCTCGGCGTTCTTGGCTAGTTCGGCCTGGGCCTTGGCGTTTTTCTCCAGGGCGTCTTTGGAGTTTTCCTTCTTGGCCAGTTCTCTTGCCTCGGCGGCCAACTTGTCCTGCTCTGCCTGGATGGCCTTGAGCCGCGCCGCGAGGTGCTTGAGCAGTGCAGCTCTGTCGGCGGCATTCTTCGTGGCCACGTCCGCGGCCTCGGCGGCCTGCCGGTCGCGCACATTGTCCTTAGCGGCTGACTCGGCGGCGGCGGCGGCCCGTGCCTTGGCCACGTCAGCCTCGTCGGCGGCTTCGGCGGCCCGTACCTTGGCCTGCTCGTCGGCCACCTGCTTTGCGGCCGCTTCCGCCTGTGCCTTGGCGGCTTCCGCCCGTGCCTTGGCCTCCGCTGTCGCGCGGGCTTCTGCTTCGGGGGCGTTGACGGCGCCGGGAGGTATCGGGGCTGACGGGACAACGGGCGGCGCAACGGCGGGGGTTGCGGGAATTGATCCCGGCCGGGCGGCAGCCCCGGCGCCCGCCGCGGCCGCCTTGCCAGGCGGCGGGCACTTGATATGCACGATGTTGCCCATGAAGACCGGCAGCTTCGGACCCGGCTCGACCTGGAAGCCGATCGCCTGGCTTATGAGCTTGCCCGTCACCGTCGTGCCGCCGCGGAGCTTGATCGAGACCTGTCCCAGGGCCGCTTCCTGCGGCGCCGTCAGCTCGTCGATGTCCGACGGGCTGACCGTCACCTTGCCGTACTGGGTATCGACCGCCAGCGACTCATCGGCGATCTGCCCGAAGAGCACATCCTCGTTTCGCAGCGTCATCTCGCAAAGCCCGGCCGCGTCGATGTCGTCGGCGGGCAGGAGCACTTGAGAGGCGACCTGCCGGCGGGCTTCAAGCACGGGCCCGAGGTCGAGGTTGAGCTTGAGCGATTCAGCCACCAGCAGGCCTGACAGGACCGACCCGTTGCGGAAGATGGCCCGGTGCAGGCCGCCCTCCGGCGTGTCGAGCTCGAGCCTTGCCAGTTGGTCGGCCTCGAGGCGGACTTCGCCGTGGAGAGTCTGGTATCTGAGGTCCAGGTCGCCGGCGCGGAACGCCAGTTGCTGGCCGCTGCGCAGGATGAGGGTGGGGCGGCTGATTTTGATCTCCGCCGGGCGCTGCGGCGAGAGCGCGAACGTCGCGGCCAGGAGCTTTTCCGGCGGCAGCGACATCTCGTTGCCGTTTGCCAGTTTCAGGCGAAGCGGGGCGTTGAGCAGCTTGCCGGCGACCATCTGCCCGTCGAGCAGGACCACCTGCACGTAGGGGTCGTCGGCGGCGGGGATGCTCAGCCCGGCCACCTTCGCCGCCGGCAGCTCGATCTTGCCATAGAACGTCTCGACGTCGAACCGCTCGTTGAGGATCGTGCCGAGCAGTTCATCTTCGGTTTCGTTGCGGCGGATGGCCAGGTCGTACTTGTCGTTGCGGGGCAGGTCGATGTTTCCCATCACCAACGTCGCGCCGCCCATGTTCACGATCAGCTTGCGCAGGTCCGCGGGAACCTTGTCCAGCTCGCGGCGCGGGTTGAAGTCCTTGAGGAACTTGACGGCCTGGTCGTTGCCTGCCCGCTGGGCCTCGAACTGGCAGATCGCCATGGTCTTGCCGGCCGGAATCTTCAGGGCGAAGTCCACGAAAAGCTCATCCTGGTTGCGGGTCAACTTCACCTCGGGCCTCATCCGCGAGCCCTTGTTGGTGAATATGTGGGCGATCGCCGGGCGAGAGGAGTCCGCAGAGTCCGAGGTGACGATGCCCCAGTCCTTGTCGGTGAGGTCCTGCTTGCCGGTGGTGGTGGTCGTGGCGCTGATGGTTCCGCCGAGGTTGCTGTAGTACTGGACCTTGACGTCCGCGGCGTCGTTGGCGGTGTTCTCGTAGATGTCGATCCACCGCGCGTAGCCGACGGTCGCGTCGATGTATACCCGCCTCCAGACGCGGATCGTGCCGTTGACCCACGGGCCGATCTCCACCTCGCGCCCGCTCTTGCTGAGCTTGCCCTCGGCGCCGGCAAACAGCATCTCGCCCATGCGAAGCTGCACTCCGCCGTCGTATGCGTCGTTCGTGCCGTCGCTGACCTGCCCGTTGGATGAGATGTCCCATCGCAAGCCCGCCCCGTCGGTCATGTACCAGTTGAAGCCCACCCGCTGGCTGCCGTCGACGTGGATGCCGGACTCCTTATCGCCCGCGCCCGCCGCCGGGGTAGCGCGCGGAGCTTCGGGGAAATGAGGTAGCACACTCACCTGGCCGCGCGCGGCCGAGGCGCCCAGCGCCAGGACAACCCAACAGGCCGCCACACTTGCTATCGCCGCCGTCTTCACGATTCCCATTTTCATACGTTCCTGCCCGCGATTGCACGAATCATCACCGGGTCCTGGACTCCCCCGCCGTTGCATGTCTTTCATTAACCCTCGATTATGATGCCGCCTTGCGGGTTTTCGGGCGGCTTGTCGCCGCTGCCGCCGAGCTTCTCGATGACATCCTCGATCCGCTGGCGGACCTCCGGGTCGCTGGCGGACAGGTGCTTCTGGAGGATCGGCACGATGCCCTTGCCCATCTTCATCAGTTCTTCGCTGGCGGCCTGGCGGTCCTTGTAGCTCTCAGCCCCCAACTGCCCGAGGAGCTTCTGGAGCTTGTCGCGAATCTCCTTGGGCGGCAGGGCCTGGCTGCGGGTGATCTGCATGCACTGGCCGATGTAGAGGTCCAGCGTCGGGCCCGGCACTATCTGGAAGCTCAGCACCTGGGGCGTGCATTGCCCGCGGAGCGTCGAGTTGTCCCACAGCGTCATCGCCGCCCGACCGAGGTGCGTCGTGCTGAAGGTCATGCTCTTGATGTTCTCCGGCCGGAGTTTCACCACGCCGTAGTCGGTCTGGACCGTCAGGTCCTCCGTGGCCAGCCGCCCGAACAGTTCATCGCCGTTGGACAGGCGGACGGAGTCCAGCGTGCCGTCGGGCTTTTCGTCGGGCGCCAGCCGGATTTCGGATATCAGGTTGCGCGGGATGGTCAGCTTAGGCCCCAGCACGAGCGTAAGCGGTATGTTCTCGGGCTCCAGGAAGCCGCCCAATTGCGAGCCGTTGAGGAAGGTCGCGCGATGGATGCCGTTGCCGGGATTGTCCATCGTTATCGACAGCAGGTCCTCGGCCTTGACGTCGACCGCGCCGTGGCTGGTCCGCAGGCGAAGCCCAAGTGCCGCGCCGTCGAACGCCACGCGGTCGCCCGTCCGCAGGACCATGATCGGCGCGCCGAATGCGGCTTCCTCCGGGCGGTCCGCGGAGATTCGATACGCCGCCTGCTGGATGTCCTGGAATGGCACGGCCAGGTCGCCGCCGGCGGGCATTGTGAGCTTGAGCTTATCGGCGGCCGCAATGGACCCGGCGATGATCTGCCCGCCCGCCAGCAGCACGCGGAACTGCCGCTCCTGCCCGCTTATGGCGGCCATGCCCAGCACCTGCTTTGCCGGCAGCGTCATCGGCCCGAACAGCGTGTTCAGCACGAACGACTCGTTCTCGATCTTCCCGTAGATCGGGTCGCCGTGAGCGGTAACCACGGTGTCCGCCGACTCGATGCGGGTCAGCTCGACCGAGCCGATGCCGGTGCTGAGCGGCATGTTGACCAGCATTTTCCGCACGGCCGGGGGAAGGTCCTTCATGACCTTGTAAGGCCGGAGGGTCTTCATGAGCTTGGTCAGCTCATCCACGGAGTTGCCCTGGCTCTCGAAGTAGCAAAGCACGGCCGTCCCCTTGGCGGGGACCTGGACGGTGTAATTGACGAACACCTGGTTGTTCTGGACGTTGATGGTCGGGCGGAGCTTCGACCGCTCGCCGCAGACGTAGTGCATGACGGCGGGGGCGTTGCCGCCCTGGGTCTGCGTGATGAACGCGAAGTCCTTGTCGGTGAACTGGCCCTTGCCGCGGGAGAAGACCTGGTTTCCAATCGTCCAGTTGGTGCTGCTGTACACGCGGACGGCCAGGGACTGTTCCTTGTCGGTGGTGTTCTCGAAGATGTCCAGCCAGCGCGCCAGGCCCTGGTCCTTGTAGACCTTGATCCGGCGGTAGATGTTGACGCTTCCGGTGTTGGACGGGCCGATCTCGATCTCGTCGCCTTCGGCGTTTGCCCACCCCTGGCCATTGGAGTTCACGCTGGCGCCGCCGACCTGGAGGTACAACCCGCCGCTGTAGGCGTAGTTGGTGCCCTGCCCGACGGTTCCGTAGTACTGGATGTCCCAGCGGAAGCCCGCGCCGTCCGTCATATTGTATGTGAAGTTGACGCTCTTGCCCTGGGGAATGTGCAGGCCGATCTTGTCGTTCTTGACCGACGTTGCCGGCCCCCGCGCGCCAGCGCCGCCAACGAGGATCCGCCCCCCGCCAAATATAGGCTGGGCGCCGGCCGGCGCTGCCGCCAGCGCCAACGCGCCAAGGCAGATAGCCCCGATGCCCAATTGCCTGAAAGTCATAGCTGTCAGCCCTCTAACATTACGTTCCAAGCCTCGCCGGCGCCCTTCGTCAAGGCCGCTGCGCCGCCGGCCGATACCTTATATGACGCCGGCAGGTCCCCGGAAGTTCCACGTCGTCCGCATTTGCCGATTGCCCGCAGACCAAAGGAGCCTGGAAACGGCCGGCCTCTTCGCGCATCATCTTATTGTTGGAAAGGGACCGGGCAATTGCCATGAAAATCCACATGGTCGCCATCGACCTGGACGGCACGCTGCTTAACTCCAGTAAGGAGATCACGCAGACCACCGCCACCATCCTGCGGGCTGCCCGCGAGCAGGCGGGGCTGAAGATCATCCTGGCCACAGCCAGGCCGCCGCGAAGCGTCATGCCGTTCTACGATCTGCTGGGCCTCGATACCCCCATGATCAACTACAACGGCGCGCTGGTCATCGACCCGACCTGCCAGCACGTCCTGATGCACCGGCCAATCCCCGCGAAGGTCTGCCGGGGAATTATCCAACTCGCCCGGCGGACGTACGGCGAGGTGCTCATCTCGGCCGAGGTCATGGACCACTGGTTCACCGACCGGTTCGACCCGGCCTACAACACCGAGACAGGCCGGCTCTTTCCGCCCGACACCGTCGCGCCGGTCGAGAGCTGGACCGCCCAGTCCATGACCAAGCTGCTGTTTCTGGGCGCCCCGGCCAGGCTGCCGGAAGTCGCCGAGGCCATACACCGGGAGTTTCCCCACCAGGTGACGATCGTGCAGATGGAGGACTACATGCTCCAGGTCATGCACGCGACGGTGTCCAAGGCGCAGGCCCTTCGCGTGGTGGCGGCTGAGATGCACGTGAGGCGAAACCAGGTGATGGCCATCGGCGACAACGCCAACGACGTGGGCATGCTTCAATGGGCGGGCGTCGCCGTGGCGATGGCCAACGCCGCGCCCCAGGCCCTGGCCGTGGCCGACCACATCGCCGACCACCACGACGCCGACGGCGCAGCCCACGCCATCCGCCAAATCATCCTCGAAGGGCTGGAGCCAAACAGAAAGCGGTAGCCGGTAGCCGGTAGTCGGGAAAAGAGCAAAGGCGGAGCCCGGAACCTGGAACCCGGAATCCGGGAAAGCGAAAGGCGGAATCTGGAACCCGGAACCTGGGAAAAGCAAAACGGCGGAGCCCGGAACCTGGAACCCGGAATCCGGGAAAGCGAAAGGCGGAATCTGG
>CAYOBS010000001.1:41018-41246 GCA_964402305.1 uncultured Planctomycetaceae bacterium
AACCCGGAACCTGGGAAAAGCAAAACGGCGGAACCGGGAACCTGGCAGAAGAAAACGGCGGAACCGGGAACCCGGAACCAGGAACCAGGGAAAAGCAACGGTGGAACCGGACGGGTAACTGCCAATCCGTTTTGCGGCCCGTGCCACCGATTTCGCTTTTCTGCTTCTTTTCCTAACCCAACTTTCGCAGTTTGTCCCGCTGGCGTGGAATTTTCGGGCTATTTTCGC
>CAYOBS010000002.1:0-4394 GCA_964402305.1 uncultured Planctomycetaceae bacterium
CACCTTCTCCGCGTTCTCTGCGCCCTCTGCGCGAGATCTTCTTTTCTTTTTCTTTTCTCAGAACTTGCCCCTGGCCGATGCGATGACGTTTCGCTTGCCGTCCGTCCAGTGGTCCCGATACCACGTGCATTTCTCGAAGGTGTCGCCGAGTTCCTTCATCTTCCCGGCTAACTGGGCGGCAAGGCGTTCCCGCGTCGCCTTGTGGGCCGGGTCGGCGGCGAGGTTCTTCATCTGGAGCGGATCGGCCTGGTTGTCCAAGAGCAGCTCCGACTTGTCGCGCAGATAAACCGCGTACGTGTACCGCTTGTCGCGGACGGCCCGCCACTCGAAGCCGTCGGCCCACTGAAACGTGTGCCCAAGCCCCTGGAGGAAGGCGAACTCGGGCTCGGGGCCCTTTTTGCCCTTGGCCACGAGGCTTAGGTCCATGCCCTCGACGCCGGAGGGTACGCCCAGGCCCATCAGCCCCAGCAGCGTGGGCATGATGTCCGGCGTACACATGCAGGCGTCGCTTACGGCCCCGGCGGGGATCCTGTCGGGCCAGCGGATGAGCATCGGGACCCTCGCGGCCGGATCGTAGAACGTCAGCTTCCACACCCGCCCGTTTGCGCCGAACATCTCGCCGTGGTCGGACGTGAAGACGATGATCGTGTCCTTATCGATGCCGGCGTCGCTGACGGCCTGCATCAGCCGGCCGACGTTGTGGTCCAGGTTGGCCGTCATCGCGTAGTAGACGCGCTGGTAGCCGGGCATGTTGGGCTTCCAGGACTCCAGCCACCTTTTGGGGTCCGTGCAGCGGTCCATGTACGGGTCGGGCGTATCGGACCAGCTTTCCGGCAGCGGGAACTCGACATCCTTGAACATTTCAAGGTACTCGGCGGGCACGTTCTTGGGTCCCCACGGGTCGTGGGGCGTGCCCAAAGACAGCGTCAGGTAGAACGGTTTGTCCTTGCCCGCATGCTTGCGGATGAAGTCGATGGCCATGTCGGTCTGGCCGTCAGGCTCGTAGCCGGGGTATGTGTGCTTCACCGGCTCATCCATGTAGTAGTAGTTCCTGTAATACTCGTGGTTAAAGTTGTACGCCGCCCAGAACCCATCCCAGCCGAGGCGGTATTTTCTCATTCCCGGCGGGATGTAAGAGCTTTCCATCGCGTTGTGGTTGCTGCCGTTTGCCCACAGGTGCCACTTGCCGATGTAGCCCGTCTCGTACCCGGCCTCGGTAACCACGTGCCCAAGACACCGCATGTTGGGATTCATGCGAAGCTCGTTGACGGCCATGCCCGTGCTTGACGGGTACTTGCCCGTGAACAGCGACGCCCTGTAGGCCGCGCAGACCGGCATGGTGGACACGCACTGCCGGAAGCTGACGCCTTGCGATGCAAGGCGGTCGAGGTTGGGCGTCCGGGCCTTGACATCCCCGGCGTAGCCCACGGACTGGTACCGCAGTTGATCGGCCAGGATGTAGATGACGTTCGGCCCCTTTTTATCATTTTTGCCCCGCGGTTGGCCTCGGCCGCGACTAGCCCCGCCGGCGAAAGCCCCGCCGCCACCAGCCCCGCCGCAGCACCAGCCTTCATGAGAAAGTCCCTTCGCGTGCAGCCGCTGTCTCGAGTCATGTTAATCTCCGCGGCAAGACTTGCCGTATGCGTATGAGCCTCAAACACGGCGGCGGGCCTTTGGTATCTCGCAAGGGCGGCAACCTGGCCGTCGACGCCCGGGCGGCGGCGTCAAACGGAGGCGAAAAGGCCGATGGCTGCGCCACACAAGGAGCTGGCTTTTCGTTGTTGGCGCCGATGGGATAACGCGGCATAATGCCGGATTAAGGAGCTAAAGGAATAAGGAGCGGTTTTGCTCGATGCGTGCGCGTCCTGGGTAGTTTTTTTGTGGTGATTTCGGCTGTTTGTGGTTCCGAACGGTTTGTTTATGCTTTTCTTCTCTCTGAGAAGGCTTACGATGAAACGGCAGAGTCGATTCCGAGAATTACTGTGTGTCATCGCCCTGGCCGCGATAGTCGCGCCAGGCTGGGCAGGCCCCGCCCAAGCGGCCGATGGCGCGTGGAACGTTGACAGCACCGGCAATTGGAGCGATACCGCCAAATGGCTCGGCGGCGCCATCGCCGACGGGGTCGGCGCAACGGCCAATATCACCTTTAACATCACCGCAAACAACAGGGGACCCTCCATCGATACCATGTCGCGAACCCTGGGTATCCTCAACATCGGCGACCGCGACGCTACCCACTACTACAAAATCAGCAGCGACGGCAGCAAGTTGACCTTCGACAACGGCGTCGCCAATGCGCAACTCAACCAGGTCAGCACCAGCTTTGGCGACACGATCAGCGTGCCGATCCTGTTGAGGGGATCTCTTGACATCACAAACCACGCGGCGGCCAAAACACTCACCATTTCGACCGGCGTCACCTCCAGCGCAATCAGCGGAACCCAGACCATTTCCAATCTGGGCACTGCGGCTGGCAACGTAACCATGAGCGGTGTCATTGGTGACGACTCGTCGGGCGGCAAAATCGCCTTAGTTCAAAATAACGCCAATGACATTCTGACCCTCTCCGGCACGAACACCTTTACCGGCGGCGTGACGCTAAGCGCCGGCACGCTGAAGGTCGGCAATGCCAAGGCACTGGGCGCCGCGGCCGGCAAGCTCACCATCACCGGCGGCACCCTCGACTCCGACGGCAAGACTATCGATAACAACAACCCCCAGGATTGGCACGGGGACTTCACCTATTCCGGCGTCAGCGGAAACCTGAACCTCGGCGATGGCGCGGTAACGATGAACGCATCTCGCAGGGTCACGGTCAGCGCCAGCGACCGCATCCTCACTGTCGGCGGCGTGATCGGCGACGGCGGCGGCGGCTATGGCCTGACCAAGCTTGGCGACGGCACGCTGACGCTCGACGGCTCGGCGGCCAGCACCTTTACGGGCGGACTGCGCATCCACGCCGGCACGCTCCTGCTCGATTTCACCAACTTGGGCACAACGGCGAATCTGATCAACGGCGGCAACACGCTCACGCTGGGCAGCGGCACCTTGAGCATCAAGGGCAATAGCGCCGGCAGCACCAGCCAGACCTTCAGCAACCTGACCGTCAACGGCGGCGGAGCAATACTCCTGAATCCCAAAGGTGGCACCGGTACAACCACAACCATTCCGCTCGGCCCGATCACCACCGTCAACGCCGTAGGCCGCAGCCTGTTGCTAGGTACGGTCGCCTCCCCCGGTGGCGGAAAAGCCAACATCACCACCACCGACAACAAGGACAGCCAAGGCATCTACGGCGGTCGCATCGTCTACACCTTGGATGGCGGCACTAACACCGACTGGGCCACGACCGCATCGGCCGGCCCCACCTTCACCTTTGGCGCCTACGGCGACTATACAACGATGGTGGCCGGCGCCACGTCGGATGCCTTGAATGACACCACCGGCAGTCTGACCCTCACTGGCGCCCATACTCACAACACCCTCAAGTTGACAAACGGAGCAACGCTCGCTCTGGGCGCCAACACTCTGACGCTTACCAGCGGCGGCCTGCTTTCCACCGGCGCCACCACCGGCGCGGCTTATTCCACGATTTCAGGCGATGCCGGCGCCACCGGGCTGATGGGCGGCAAAAACGGCAGCGGCAGCGGCAGTTACGACCTGATCGTCCACCAGTACAACACCGGCGGCCTGACGATTTCCGCGGTGATTGGGGATAACGGCGCACACCCCACGGCGTTGACCAAATCCGGCGCAGGCACCTGCACGCTGACCCTCTCCGGCCTGAACACTTACAGCGGCGACACGATCGTAAACAAGGGAACGCTCAGCATTAGCCATGCGTACCTGAATGACGCGGCGGCCGTGAAGATCGACCTGGGCGCCACCATGAACCTGAACTTTACCGGAAGCGACCAGATCGCCGAGTTGTGGCTGGGCGGCGCTAAGATGGTCCCCGGGACCTACGACGGCAGCACCAGCACGCCCATCGATTACCGCTCATACTTTACCGGCGACGGCTCGCTGCATGTGGTCCTCGTCAGACTGCCGGGCGACACCAACCTCGACGGCGTTGTTGACGTGATGGACTACATCACGGTGAAGCAGAACTTCGGCATGACCAGCGGCGCGCAGTGGAAGGATGGCAACTTCACCGTCGACACCGTCGGCGACGGCGGCACGGTTGACTGGGCCGACCTTCAGATCCTGATGGCCAACTTCGGCCACTGCGGCGGCACCGGCGCGCCGGCAGCGCCGACCCCGGAGCCTGGCTCCGTGATGTTGCTCATGTTCGGCGCGGCGGCGCTGCTCCGCCGCCGCCAAGGCTAAGGCGGACAAGTCCGCCGCCCCGGGTCATGTCTTCGACCCTGCCCTCGGCCGTGAGCTCGGGCCGA
>CAYOBS010000002.1:4494-8333 GCA_964402305.1 uncultured Planctomycetaceae bacterium
ATGGGCAATTTTCAGGGGAACCGTGCGTTGGGTGTGATGTTGAAATCCTCGTGGGTATTGTTTGCGTTGTTGGCATTGTTTGGTTCCCCGCTGTTTCGTGTGGGTAGCCAGAAGTAGCTTAAGTCCAAGTGAATGATGTCAAGATAAGGAGCTTGTCGATGTCTATTATGAATCGCAGGCAGTTTCTTAAGGCGGTGGGCGTGGGAGCGGCGGCGTTGTCGGTGGGCCGGCTGCCGGCGCCGGCAGCCTCGGCGGCGGAGGCCGCGACAGCCGACCGGCCTAACATCATCCTGGCCATGACCGACGACCAGGGCTGGGGAGACGTCAGCTATAACGGCTTGAAGCAGATCGAGACTCCATCGCTGGACGCCATGGCCAAAGAGGGCATGAGGTTCAACCGTTTCTACTCCGCGCACCCGAGTTGCTCGCCGACGCGGGCCAGCGTGATGACAGGCCGGCATCCCAACCGGATGGGATGCTTCTGGCCTGGCATGGCGCTGCGAAATCAGGAAATGACCGTCGCCCAGGCCGTCAAGCGGGCAGGCTACGCCACGGGGCATTTCGGCAAGTGGCATTTGAACGGCGTGTCCGGCCCCGGCAAGCCGATTGCCGCCACCGACCCGCACAGCCCGGGCAAGTTCGGCTTTGATGAGTGGTTCTCGGTCTCCAACTATTTCGAAACCGACTGGACGTTCAGCCACAACGGCACGAATGTGAAGGTCTCCGGCGACGGCTCGGACGCCATTGTGGCGCAGGCCTTGAAGTTCATCGCCGACATGGCCGGACAGAAGAAACCCTTCCTGGCGCTCGTCTGGTTCGGCAGTCCGCACATCCCGCACAAGCCGATGCCCGAGGACCAGAAGAAGGCCGGCGGCTCGGCATACTATGGCGAGCTTGTGGGTGTTGACCGCGCCATGGGCGCGCTGCGCGGCGGGCTGCGAAAGCTCGGCATCGCGGACAACACGCTGCTGTGGTTCTGCAGCGACAACGGCGCGTGGCACGACGACAAGGCCCCGGACGAGAATGGCACCAGCGGCGGCTTGCGCGGCATAAAGGGCCAGGTCTGGGAGGGCGGCATTCGCGTGCCCGGGCTGATCGAGTGGCCCGCGCGGATAACCAGGCCGGTCGTGACGGAGGTGCCCGCCTGCACGACCGACATCTATCCGACCATCGTTGACCTCCTGAAGGTGAAGATCCCCAACCAGATCGAGCCGCTGGATGGAATCAGCCTCGTGCCCCTGCTGGATGGCAGGATGACGGAGAGACCCAAGCCGATGGGGTTCTGGTCGTTCAACGGCACCGTTGACGGCGGGATCGCCGCCGATTCCGGCCCATCGGCCTGGATCAACGGCCGATACAAGCTCCATAAAGGCGGGCAAGGGAGAAAGTCCGAAAAACCAGCCGGGCGGCGCGCCGGTGTTGAGCCGGGCACGTGGGAACTGTACGATCTCATTGCCGACCCGAACGAGACGACGAACATTGCCGCCAAGAACCCGGAGATAGTCACGCGGATGAAGGCCGAGCTGGAAAGCTGGCTGGCATCCGTGCTGAAGAGCAACCGCGGCGAGGACTACCCGGAAGGCAAGGTCATCCCAAGCCCGAAGATCATTCTGAACCCGCAAGGCGCGGGGGCCCCGACGGCCAGGTGAGTTGCCAAGGCTGGACCGATGGGAAAAAGGCCGGTCCCAAAAAGGCCGGCCATTGATTGGACGCGAAAGGAAGGCGAACATGAATACGACCCGCAGAAACTTTCTCAAGGGCGCTGCCGCGGCGATCGCGGGCGCGCCGTTCATTCTCTCATCTGACATCCTGGCGGCCCAGACCAAGGCCAGCAGCCGGCCTGGCATGGGTTTCATCGGCACCGGCAAGCAGTCCCAGATCCTGCTGGGAAACTTCCTGCATCAGGACGTGCAGGTCCTCGGCGTCTGCGACGTTGACACCACTCGGCGGGCCGACGCCCGCAAGAAGGTGGATGACTTCTACACGGCAAACCCGAAAAAAGGCTCGCCGGGATGCAAGGAATATAATGATTTTCGCGAGCTGCTCGCGAGCAAGGATATCGACCTTGTCTGCATCGCCACGCCGGACCACTGGCACGCGATCATAACGCTCGCCGCCCTGGCAAGCGGCAAGGACATCTATTGCGAGAAGCCGCTGACCCACAACATCCACGAGGCCGTGGAGGTGATCAAGGCGGTCGATGCCAACAAGCGCATCCTGCAAACGGGTTCGATGCAGCGGTCGATGAAGGAGTTCCGCGTGGCCTGCGAACTGGTGCGCAACGGCGCCATCGGCAAGCTTCAGCGGGTGGAGTGCAGTTTCGGCGACCCTGGCATTCCGTGCGACCTGCCGGAAGAACACATGGAGCCGGGGCTGGACTGGAACATGTGGGTCGGCCCGGCTCCGCTTCGCCCCTACAACTCGGTCCTCAGCCCAAGGGGCGTTCACAGGCACTACCCGAACTGGCGCGGTTACCGCGAGTTCGGCGGCGGCATGGTTACGGATTGGGGCGCCCATCACCTGGACATCGCCCAGTGGGGCCTGGGCATGGACGACAGCGGCCCGGTGGAGATTCGCCCGCCCCAAACGCCGGACGCCAAGCGCGGCGCGATGCTGGTCTACGCAAACGGCGTAACCGTGACGCACAAGGACGGCTTTGGCGTACACTTCTTCGGCGCCGAGGGCGAGGTGCAGGTTAATCGCGGGACATTCACCTTCTCCAGAGGCGGCAAGATGATCGCCAAGTTCACCAGCCGCGCGGACAAGACATCCTGTTCGGCCGCGGTGCAGATGGCGGAGAAAGCCTATCTGAAGGATGCGAAGGTCAAGCTCTACGCAAGCGAATCGCACCCCGACGATTTCCTGGCGCGGGTCAAGGACCGCTCCAAGCCGATCTGCAGCGAGCAGGTGGGCGGCCGCTCGGCAATCTGCTGCCACCTGATGAACCAAGCCTACTACCACGGCAAGAGCATCCGGTGGGATCCGGCGAAGTTCGCCTTCACCGGCGGCACGGGCGATCCGAAGTGGCTGACCCGCGACTACCGCAGCCCCTGGACGGTTTAGCCGCCACGCCGGATGACCAGCGCCACTCGCCAGCCGCCGGGATAGCCGGGAGTCCCGGCGCGCCGGGATAGCCGGGAGCCAGTAGCCGGGAGTCCCGGCGCGCCGGGTTTGGAGTGCGGCGACGAGTCCCGATGAAATCGGGGTGACCTCGCCGCTTTCGCTCGCCCGGCGACGGTGGGTCCATGATCCAAAGCGTCATCCGCCAGCAGGCACGAGCCAAAGCGGCGAGGGCGTCCCGGCGCGCTCCCGGCGCGCCGGGACACTCCAAAGCGAACAGGCCAAATAAAACAAGCGCCCCGACCAATTGGCCGGGGCGATTGAGTTATCCAAACAGTTGCTTCTGCTTGCTTCCTACTTCTTACTCCCTACTCCCTACTGCCGCCTTCCTACTTCCGCCTTCCTACTTCTGCCTTCTGCCTTCCTACTTCCTACTTCTGCCTTCTGCCTTCTGCCTTCCTACTTCCTACTTCCTTCTGCGGCAGAGCAGCACCGTCAGCCCGCCGATGGCCAGCAGGCCAAGCGTTTTTGTCAATGGCAAAAAGCTCATTTTTTTATCCCCCTCCCCTCCAATTTCAATTGTAAGTTATTGTTAATACAGTAGTTATAGTGCAATAATTATTTTTACTTGACCGTCCCCCGCCAAACAAGCATAATGCGCGGCTGGGTCTTCTGGGCCGGTGTGGCCGGGCTCCTGTTCCACAAACGCGCAGGCTCATTTTTTTCTCGATGATGTTTGCCGCTGTCCCGGCGTTTTGAACATTTGGCGCCTGCCTGCC
>CAYOBS010000002.1:8433-29422 GCA_964402305.1 uncultured Planctomycetaceae bacterium
GCCCTGTGCCGCGGGAGAGTAATATCGCGAATAAGGACGTGCCAGTCGTGGATCTTGATCTTGCCCGCCGTGCTCTCGAAGCCGAGGGCGAGGCGATCCGCGCCCTTGCCGGGCGGATCGGCCAGGAGTTCGCCGCCGGCGCGGCGCTGCTTTATGGCTGCCATGGCACGGTGATTACCACCGGAATCGGCAAGGCCGGGCTTATCGCCCGCAAGATCTCCGCGACGCTGGCCTCGACGGGCACGCAGAGCATTTACCTGCACCCTGTGGAGGCCCTGCACGGCGACATCGGCCGGGTCAGGCGCGGCGACGTGGTTGTGGCGCTTAGTCACAGCGGCCAGACCGAGGAGCTCATCCGCCTGCTGGATCATCTGAAAAGCCGCGGCGCCAGCCTCATAGCCATGACCGCCGACGGGTCCTCGCCGCTTGGGCGCAACGCCGACGTTACAATCGCCTACGGGCCGGTCGAGGAGGCCTGCCCGCTTGGGCTTGCCCCGACCGTCTCGACCTCCTGCATGCTCGCCCTGGGCGACGCCCTGGCCGTGGCGGTTATGAAAATGAGGCAGTTCACGCCCGAGGACTTCGCCGCGTATCACCCGGCCGGGAGCCTCGGACGCAAGCTGCTGAAGGTCGAGGAGGCGATGCGGTTCGGCACGGGCGAGGAGTTGCACTGCGTCGCGGATGCCCTGAGCCTCGGCGACGCCTTGGCGGCGGCCGAGACCGGCCGGCGACGCTCCGGCGCGATGCTGATGGTTGACTCAGCCGGGCGGCTCAGCGGCATCCTGACCGACGCGGACATTCGCAGGCTTCTGGTCGCCCATCGAGGCAGGGACATCCTTGCCGAGCCGGTGGCGGGCCTGATGATCCGCAATCCCAAGCGGATTCGCCTTGGCGAGCTGGCAAGCAAGGCCGTGGCAATCCTCAACGAATACCGCATCGACGAGCTTCCGGTGGTGGACAACGGCGACAGGCCGGTCGGGGTGATCGACGTTCAGGACCTTCTGGGAATCAAGACGGTGGCCAATGCCCGAGACTGACTTTAGGCGACTTCAACTGCTTGTCCTGGACGTCGACGGCGTGATGACCGACGGGCGGATCATCCTCACGCCCGACGGGCAGGAGATAAAGGCCTTCGACAGCAAGGACGGCGCGGGCATCAAGTATTGGATTCGCGCCGGCGGGCAGGTGGCGTTCATCACCGGGCGCAACTCGCCGGCCGTGCAGGTCCGTGCCGACGACCTCGGCGTGCAGGTCGTCCGCATGTACGCCAAGGACAAGCTGCCGGTCTACCGCGAGGTCCTGGCCGAACTCGGCCTGGACGCGGCGCAGGCCGTCGTCATGGGCGACGACCTGCCCGACCTGCCGCTGCTGCGGGAGTGCGGGTTCTCGGCCGCGCCGTCCGACGCGGTCCCGGAGATCCGCCAGGCGGTCGATTACATCGCGACCCTGCCGGGCGGAAGGGGCTGCGTGCGCGAGGTGATCGACGTGGTTCTCAAGAAGTCAGGCCGGTGGGGCGGCATAATGGCTCGCTACATGCAGGCCCCCGCCCTTATGGCCCCCAAGCGGGTGGCCCAGCCTGGTGATTCGAGGCTCGATCAGGCGGAGGACCCGGTGCGATGAAGCGACGGATCCTGCTGGTGCTGACGACGCTGGCGGCGCTGCTGGGCGCCTTTTACGTTTACACCCTGGTGGCGGGGCGCGAGGGCCTTGACAACCCGCGGGAACCCAACACTCCCGTCCTGGCTTCTCCGACGACAACCCCGGCCGGCGAGGGCACGGGTCCTGTCCGCGACGCTCAGGACGTGGAGATCATCGCCCGCGACGAGCGTGGGCGCCTCCAGGGCCGTTACCAGGCTGCACTCTGGGATCGCCGCGCCGACGGCGCCCAGGTGCTCACCAAGCCCCGCGTCGAGCTTTACCAGAAGGACGGCCGGCAGATAATCCTCCGCGCGGACAAGGCGGAGCTTTACGGCCAGGAACTCAACCGCGGCATAAACGTCCGGCGAGCCAGGCTCAGCGGCAACGTGACGATTTACTTCGACCCGTCGCGCCAGCCCGAAAGGCTGCCGGTCGAGCAGAGGCCCGACGAGGTCGTTCGGGTCCACGTGGAAGAGGTCGACTTCGACCGCGAGCATCTGACCATAACCACCGACAAGCGGGTGACGGTCTTCTCGCCGGAGGCCGACATCTACGGGCGCGGCATGACCATAAGCTGGAACGAGTCCCCTCGGGAGCTTCTGCTGCTGAGGATCGAGCACGGCGAGTACATGGCCGTGTACAACGTACCGGCCGAGCTTGACATGATCGCTCTGCCGGGCAAAGAGCCGACGACCGCCCCCCTTGGGGGCCCGAGGCCGGCGGCATCGGCGCCGGCGGCTTCGGCGCCGACGGCTTCGCAGCCGGCGACGGACCCGAATAAGCCCTTGCCTCGCAACCAGTACCAGGCCCAGTTCCATGACGGCGTGAAGGTGATCCACCGCAACCGCCGGCTGAGCGGGGCCGATGTGCTGACGCTGAAGTTCGACTGGGACGACTCGTGGCGCAAGGACTCGTCCTCGGACAACATTTTTGGCCTGTCGCGCCGCAATCGCCGCGGCGAGGGCGTCGCGCCGGCCAGCGGCCCGGCCACCGCGCCGTCGGCAACAACGCAGCCGGCAAGCCTGCCCGCCGCCGTGCCGTCGGCAACAACGCGGCCGGGCCAGGGCGCCGAGCCGATGGAGATTTACTGGACCGGCCCGCTGGTGATCGTGCCGACGGGCCGGACCGAAACGCCGTCGCGGGGCACTTACGACCTGTTGGCCGAGGGAAAGCGGGTTGTCCTGACCGACGCCCGAGCCACTGTGCTGTGCCGGCGGTTCAGCTACCAGCACCCGCGGCGGTCGGGCTGGCTCGAGGGCGGCCCCGGCCTGCCGGTCAGGCTGCTGCTGAGCGAGGGCGCCGACGTGGCGTGCGACCGCATCGACTTCGATCGCGCCACGGGCAATGCCCGGCTCCATGGCGCCGGGCACATGGCAAGGCGATTCCCCAACGGCCTGAGCCAGACCCAGGCCGTCGAGCTTATCGAAACCGACGACCCCGACCTGCTGCCCGCCAGCGAGCGGATCACCTGGGCGAAGGGCGCCGATCTGAAGTTTACCGACGAGGCGGTCACCCGCAACGGCAAGACCACCACGCGCCAGTTCATCCAGCAGGCCGACTTCCACCAGGGCGTAGTCCTGCGCGAGAGCGCCGACCCCAACGGCGACGCTGTCGAGTGCGACGACCTGGCGGTCGCCATGGGCCACAACGCTCGCGGCTCGTCCTATCTCAAGACCGCCGTCGCCATCGGGAATGTCAGGGCGAGGCAGGAGGGCGCGAACATCTCGGCCGGCAAGGTTACGGTCGACTTCGTCGAGGATAACAGGCCGCGGGCCGCCAGGTCCGCTCCCGCCGCAGGCGACCTGTCACTGGCTTCCGGCGCCAGCCCGTCGCGTATCGTCGCCGAGGGCGGCGTGGCCATGACCAACCGCAGCGACCCCAACGCCGAACTCCTGACGGCCTCGGCGGACCGGATGGTCAGCGAACTCATCGAGAACGACCTGTCCCGTCGCACGGCCGTGCTTACGGGCAGGCTGGAGGCGCCCGCGCGAATCGAACAAGGCTCCAACAAGCTCATCGGCCGAGAGATCCGCCTCGACCAGACCGACGATTCCGCCGCTGTCGACGGCGCGGGAACGCTGGACTTCGTCACGAAGAAGGACGCCAGCGGCAATGACCTGCCCGAGCCCCGGGCCGTGAAGGTGCAATGGGCCAAGTCCATGAACTACAGCGGCAAGAAGCGCACGGCCGAGTTCACCGGCGACGTGACGCTGGACAGCGCATTGGACGATGTCCGCTGCCAGGAACTGCAACTGGTGTTTACCGATCAACTGGGCGAGCCGAACCAGCCGCCGCGGACCGCCATGGCGGCGCCGCCCGCCGGAGCGCCGGTAGCGGCATCGCCCGCGGGCGGTTCTGCCAAGGACGCCGTGGCCGACACGGCCAAAAAACCCGCCGTGCGAGGCAGGGCGTCGAGCCTTGGGGGCATGGCGGTCAGCATGGAGCAGTACAACCGGCGGCGGATATCGATGATCTTCGCCGAGAAGGACATAGTCCTGCGAAGCCGGCGCGAGGATGAGAAGAATCGCCTCGTGCGCCGGATGCAGCTTGCCGGCGAGAAGCTCATCTACGATGCCGAGAGCGAGCGTATCACGATGCTTGGCCGCGGGACCCTCATGTCCGAGGACTACGACAAGCCGCGTCCGCCGAAGGCCGCCGCCGACGGGTCGATCGCCGCCGTGGACCGTCCCAGCCAGTCGGCGTTCGCGTGGAACAAAAGCATGGTGCTGTCGCAGAAGGACCGCGTTGTCACGCTGGAAGGCGGCGTGATAATGGACCACCGCAGCGGCGACCAGATCGTGGGCAAGGACAAGTTGAACGTGCCGCGGGATCAGTGGGGCACCCTGCCGGCCGGGCGAAAAACCCGCCTGGAGTGCGACACCATGACGGCCAGGTTCGGCGAGCCGGTCAACACTCCCGCGACCCAGCCCAGCACGCGCCCGGCGAGGCGTTCGGGCGGCGATCCGCTTCGCGAAGGCCCGACGATGGGCCCACTGGACCTGTTCAGCGCCACCGGCGACGTGAGCCTCAAGGACGGCCCGCGCCACGTGCTGGCCCAGCGGCTGATCTACAACCGCGACAAGGACCTCGCGGTGGTGTGGGGCTTCCTGGAAGGCAAGCCGCCGGCCAAGGGATCAATCACATACGAAGACCCCCAGACCGGCCGAACGCAGACCGTCGCAAGCCCGAAGTTCATCTGGTACCGCCGCGACAACCGCATATTCTCCGAAGATGTCTCCGCTACGGGCGGACGGTAAAGAGATTGCGGATTGCGGATTGCGGATTGGGGATTGGGGATTGCGGATTGCGGAACCATCTAATCCGCTTCTGATGTTTATTAGCCTTATGAGTCCTATGGGACTTGTTCGGTCCCACGCCCGCGCGAAGGGCAAGGAATTATGGGTCCTATGAGTCCTATAGGACCTATTCGGTCCCACGCCTGTTGCCTGCCTGAGGCATGAAGACCGGCCCCCTATGTCGGACAATTCCCGCATGTTGTTGGGGAAATCCATTGTGTTGGGGGTCGTTTGGCGGTAGCGTAACGTGGTTGTACCCCAGCGAGAACTGATGCAGATGATACGACAAGCTAAGGCAGCGGCTAAGGACGGGGGCACGAGCGGCCATTCGCGGCGCCGCCGCCGCGCGGTGGGCAGGTTCCGCGCGGCGAGGGTTGACGCGATGCTCGTGAACAACCCGGTCGAGGTGGGATACCTGACGGGCTTCACGGGCGATGACAGCTTCCTGCTGCTGGGCGCCGGCTGGGCGTGCCTGGTAACCGACGGGCGGTTCACGGAGCAGGCCGCCAAGGAGTGCGGCGACATCGAGTGCCACGTTCGCAACGGCTCGATAGAGTCAGCCGTCGCAAAGGTGCTCGAGGGCCGGGGCGTCAGGAAACTGGGCTTCGAGCCGAAGTTCGTGACGGTCAAGCTCCGGCAGGACCTGGCCGACAAGATCAAGGGCAAGAAGCTGGTGGAGGTATCGGGGGTGGTTTCCACCCTGCGCCAGTGCAAGGACGACGGCGAGCTTGCCATCATGCGCCGGGCGATCCGAATCGCCGAAAAGGCGTTCAAGGAAATGCTGGCGCTGGGCGCCAAGGGATGGGTCGGGCGGACTGAGCGCGACCTGGCCGCCGAACTGGAGTACCGAATGCGCCGCTGCGGTGCGGACACTCCGAGCTTCCCGACCATTCTGGCGGCCGGGGCGCACGGCTCGCTGCCTCACTACCGTCCGGGCTCGACCAGGGTGCGGCCCGGCCAGGCCGTGCTGGTGGACTGGGGCGCCCGCGTGGAGGGCTATTGCAGCGACTTGACGCGGGTGGTCTTCACCGGTACAATCCCCGCGAAATTGCGCGAGATTTACGAAGTGGTCCGCCGGGCGCAGGAGGCCGGGATTGCCGCCATCCGGCCCGGCGTGGGTTGCAAGGCGGTTGACGCAGCCGCCCGGCGAGTGATTGTCGAGGCGGGCTACGGCGAGCGGTTTGGCCACGGCCTTGGGCATGGTCTGGGCAGGGAAGTCCACGAGGCCCCAGGCCTTGGCAAGCTGTCGGCCGCCCGCCTGAAAAGCGGGATGGTTGTTACCGTCGAGCCGGGCATCTACTTGCCCGGTATAGGCGGGGTCAGGATCGAAGACGACGTGCTGGTGACGGCTTCATCGGTCCGGCGGCTTTCGAGCCTTCCCCGCGACATCGACGCCATGCGGCTGTGAACGAAGGGAATCAGATGGCCAGTAAGGCGGCAAATAAGACGGCCGCGGCGCCGGCAAAGACGCCGGTGATCGACGACGTTAAGCTCTTGGTGAAGCTCATGATCGAGCACGACTTGGGCGAGGTGAGCGTCACGGACGGCGGCCGCAGCATAGCACTGAAGCGCGGCTCGGCGTCCCAGCCGGCCCCTGCCGCGGCGTTGCAGGCGGCCCCCGCACCGGCAGGGGCCGCGGCCGACAGGGAGGAAGATCCCTCCGAGCAGCTTGTCGAGATCAAGAGCCCGATGGTCGGCACGCTCTACACCGCCCCCAGTCCTGACAGCGAGCCGCACGTGGCGGTGGGCTCCCACGTCGATGAGAACACGGTCGTCTGCATCGTGGAAGCGATGAAGGTAATGAACGAGGTCCGCGCCGAGGTCTCCGGGGTCATCACCGAGATCCGCGTGAAGAACGCCCAGCCCGTCGAGTACGGGCAGGTCCTCTTCCGCGTCAGGCCCGCCTGAGTGGCTCAACGAGGAAGCACGGAATGTTCCATCGCATCCTGATAGCCAACCGCGGCGAGGTGGCTCTGCGTATCATCCGCACCTGCAAGGAAATGGGAATCGAGACGGTGGCCGTCTTCTCCGAGGCCGACCGAAACGCCAGCTACCTCCACCTTGCCGATGAACGCATCTGCATCGGCGAGGCCCCGCCGGCTGACAGCTACCTCAACATCCCCAGGATTATCGCCGCGGCTGAAATCGCCGACGTCGAGGCCATCCACCCCGGTTACGGATTCCTGGCCGAGAACGCCCACTTCGCGGAGATCTGCCGGGACTGCAAGATCGCGTTCATCGGCCCGAGCGTCGAGAGCATGAGGGCCCTTGGCGACAAGATCAAGGCCAAGGAACTCGCCCGCGCCGCGCGCGTGCCGACCACGCCGTCCAGCGACGGCGCCGTCGACACCGTCGAAGAGGCCGTCATAATAGCCGGGCGCCTCGGCTATCCCGTGGCCGTCAAGGCCGCCGCCGGCGGCGGGGGACGCGGGATCAGATTCGCCCACAACGAGGCCACCCTGCGATCGTGCTTCAAGCAGGCCCGCACCGAGGCGGAAATCTCCTTTGGCGACGGCAGGCTCTACATGGAAAAGTGCATCGAGAACTTCCGCCACATCGAGGTCCAGGTTCTGGGCGACATGAGCGGAAAGATCCTGCACCTTGGCCTGCGCGAATGCACCGTCCAGCGCCGGCAGCAGAAGCTCATCGAGGAAAGCCCCGCGCCCAACCTCCCGGACGCTGTCAGAGAAGAAATCTGCAACGCCGCCGTTCGCGTGGTTAAGGAAGTGGGCTATTACTCCGCCGGGACGGTCGAGTTCATCATGGACCGGGACCTCAACTTCTATTTCATGGAAGTCAACACGAGGATCCAGGTCGAGCACCCGGTAACGGAGATGGTCCTCGGCCAGGACCTTGTAAAGTGGCAGCTTCGCGTCGCGGCGGGCGAGCGTATCGATCTGGAGCAGAGCGATATCGTCCCCCGCGGCTGGGCCATCGAGTGCCGCATCAACGCCGAGGACCCCGCCCACAACTTCCGCCCGAGCCCCGGGCGGGTGGAGACGTTCGTCGCTCCCGGCGGGCTTGGCGTGCGGTGGGACTCGCACGTCTACCAGGGCTACGCGATTCCATCCTGCTACGACAGCCTGGTCGGCAAGCTGATCGTCCACCGCCCGACTCGCGGCGAGGCCATTGCCACGTGTCGGCGGGCGCTGGAGGAGTTCGTGATCTACCCGACGCGGACCACCATCCCGCTGTGCCGCGACATCCTCGCCCACCCGAAGTTCCAGGCCGGGCAGTGGGACACCACCTACGTCGAACGCGAGATGCTCAAGGTCTGATCGCATTATCGCATCCGCGCCGGAAGCTCGTTACGTGTTAAGCTTTCCTGAGGAATTGGCAGTCATGAGCATAGCGGCAAAGCCAAACGCGGTTGTCGGGCAGTCCGGAGGACCCACCGCGGTCATCAACCAGTCGCTCGTGGGCGTTATCGAGGCCGTCCGCAGAACCGGGGCCATCGGCAAACTGCTCGGCGCCAGGCACGGCGTCCGCGGCATCATAAACCAGGACTTCATCGACCTCGACGCGGTCGACAAGGCGATGCTCGAGCACGTCGCCGACACCCCGGCGGCGGCGCTGGGCTCCACCCGCGACAAGCCCGATGAGGAGTATTGCCGCAAGATCGTCGATGTCTTTGCCAGGAACGACGTGCGGTACTTCTTCTACATCGGCGGCAACGACTCAGCCGACACGGCGCGGATCGTCAACGAGTTGGCCAACAAGGCCGGCTACGAGCTGCACGTTTTCCACATCCCCAAGACCATCGACAACGACCTTCGCGTGACGGATCACTGCCCCGGCTACGGCTCGGCGGCCAGGTTCGTCGCGTCCGCCTTTATCGGCGACGACCGCGACTCGGCGGCCCTGCCGGGCATCAAGATCAACATCATCATGGGCCGGCATGCCGGCTGGCTTACAGCCGCGGCGGCCCTAGGCCGGCAGGACGACAAGGACGGTCCGCACCTGGTCTACGTGCCCGAACTGCCGTTCTCGACCAAGGCGTTCATCGAGGATGTCAAGAGGGTCTACGGCAAGCTGGGGCGCTGCCAGATCGCCGTCAGCGAGGGTGTCGCCGACGCCGGCCACACGCCGATCATCGCCGTGCTTGCCAGGGAGCTTGGCCGGGACGTCGAACGCGACAGCCACGGCAACATCCAACTCTCGGGCTCCGGCGCCCTTGGCGACTTCCTGGCCGACTACCTCAAGGTCGGGATGAAGGGCCAGTACAAGTCGCTCCGCGTCCGCGCCGACACGTTCGGCTACTTGCAGCGAAGCTTCCCCGGCTTCGCCTCGCCGGTCGACCAGGCCGAGGCACGCGCCTGCGGCGCCAAGGCGGTCGAGTTTGCCCTGGCCGGGGATGCCGACGGCTCCGTCGCCATCCGGCGGCTCAAGGGCGATAAGTACAAGGTGGACTTCGTCCGGGCCGAACTGAAGGACGTCGCCCGCGTCACGAAGGACATGCCGCGCGGCTACCTCAACAAGGCCGGCAACCACGTGACCAAGGCCTTCATAAACTACGCCATGCCCCTGACCGGCCCACTGCCGCTCAGCGGCAAACTGTTCTGAAAGAAGCTGGTTCAACGCAGAGCACGCAGAGCACGCAGAGGAATAAAGAAGAAGCAGAAGAAGGCGTGATTCCTTCTTCTGCTTCTTCTGTTATTACTGCTTTATTCCTCTGCGTGCTCTGCGTGCTCTGCGTTAAACCGCTTCTTCTTTTGTTTCTTCTTCTTCTTCTCAAGCCCCGAACTTTTCCAGTTTGCCCGCGTGCGCCATCGCCAGCGGGATGATCTCCTTAGACGGGATCGTGCCGATCTGGCCGTGGCGGCAGGCGACCTCGTCGAAGCTCTCGCCATCCCCGCCGCGAAGGTGCGGCGCGCTCATCAGCACCGGCACCGGGTGCCAACTGTGGGCCATGAGGCTTGGCGGTGTCGAGTGGTCGCCGGTGATTATCAGCACGTCCGGCCTGGCCGCAAGAAGGGCCGGCAGGGCGGCGTCCATCTCCTCGATCCGCTTGACCTTTCCGTCCAGGTCGCCGTCCTCGCCGGTCTTGTCGGTGTACTTGAAGTGCGCAAAGACGAAGGTGTGGTCCTTCATCGCCTTTGCGGCCTCGCTACAGACGTCGGCGGCCGTTGTCGGCCTGGAGCCCACCGGCATGCCGAACAGCGTGGCAACGCCGCGGTACATCGGGTAGCCCGCGACGGCGGCGGGGTTCATTCTGAACCGCTCGGCGAACGTCGGCCAGGCAGGGGCCTTGGCGAAGCCGCGGGCGAGGATCATGTTCGCCTTCGGCTCGCTGGCGAGGATCATGCGGACCTGGTTGATCACGTCCCCAACCATCTTGGCGGTCTTTGACTTGTCATGCGGCGGGCGCGTCGGCGACAGCGGCGCCAGGCCCGTGGCCTGCGGGTCGGTCTCGCCGATGTTGTCGTCCAACCCCTCGCCGCGCAGGACCAGCAGCGCCCGGTGTTCGGCCTCGGTCTCGAAGAACACCTCCACGCCGGCGGGGGCCTTGAGGTTCTTGCGTATCTTGTCCAGCACGCGGCGGTTCTCCTCGTCGGGTATCCGCCCGGCCCGGCGGTCGGAGACCTTGCCGTTGGCGTCGAGGGTGCAGAAGTTGAGCCTGGCCGCCACGTCCCGCCCAGTCAGCGGGAACTCCACGCCCAGCGCGCTTAGCACGCCGCGCCCGACCTGGTAAACCAGCGGGTCGTAGCCGAAGAGTCCGATGTGCCCGGGCCCGCTGCCGGGCGTGACGGCATTTGCCACCGGCGCCAGCAGGCCAAGGGCGCTTGTAGTGGCGAGCTTGTTCATGTTTGGCTTGCGCGCAATGGCCAGGGCCGTGCCCTTGCCCGCGTTGTCGCAGTCGCCCAGGCCGTCCATGACCAGAAGCACGATCCGCTTGTCATTGGCCTTTGCCAGCGAGGCTATCAGGTTTCCGTATGTGTCTTCCATTGCCTGGGTCCTTCTTGTTTCAACTGTTCAAAGGGAGGTAGCAGGTAATTAAATGCGCCCGCTCTGGTCGTCGGCAATGTCCTTGTCGACCGCGCGGCGGTTCTTGGCCGCGGCTTCGTAACCGGGGCGGAGTTCCAGGGCCTTGATGAAGCATTGGCGGGCGTCCTGCCAGTACTTTCGTCTGGCCTGGATGTCCTGGGGGGATTGAAGGAACGCCTGCCACCCGAGTTTTGCCAGGCAGGTTCCCTTCATGTTCCATAACCGCTCCTTGTGGGGCGCGCCGGGCCAGTGGGCCAAGGCGTAGTCCATGACGGCCACCGCCTGGCTGTCCCACCCTATTTCCGCCAGCATGGACGCTCCGAGGTACACGGGAAAGCTGCCGACGGGGTCCATCGCCGAGAGGCGCCGGATGAAGTCGTCGACGTCCAGCGTCTCGGGCGTGATGCGCTGCCGCCGGGCCAGGCCGGCGTTGGGTCCGTTTGTGCGGAGCAGGGTGGCGTAAACGGCGTCGAGGTCCACGAGAGCCCAGTTGTCATCGGCCAGCATTCGCCGCGCCAGAGGCATTGACGTGTAATCCATCTTAAGCGTCACGATCTGGACGCCAAGGCGGTCGAAAACCGTGCGGTAGTCCGCTCGGCCGCGCGAGACGGCAAGCACGAGCTCCATTGCATCCGGCGGATAGGCCCAGGTGTTGGTCAGCACCGGCACGTCCGGGTGGGGGCGGGTGAACCAGTAGAGGTTCGACGATGTGTTGTAGTCGGTCCAGAGCCTCCCGGCCGGGGCGTTGCGATTGATCCACTTAGCCGCCGACAGCGGCATGGCCGTCTTGGAAATGCCCAGGCCGAAACGCGTCGGACGGCTCTCATTGCTGTAGAACCGCTGCGTGAGCACGCAAAAGACGCCCACCGCCCCCGCCAGGATCAGCCCCGCCGCCGACGCCGCAGCAGCCGCGGCCCGGACGGCGGGCCGCCGGCGCCAGGCCAGCCGGGCAAGCGGCACAAGCGCATTGCGGCAGGCCGACAGGGCAAGCGGAGCGATCAGCATGGCCGCGGGCGCGATGTTCCGCCGCATCGCCACGGCCGCCATGTCAAGCCCGCGCTGCCAGGCCGGCAGATACGGCTCGGCTGTAACGAGCGCCCCGGCCGCTTTGGCGGGATGAGTTGTCTTCCGAAGGCGTTTCATGCCCCGCCGATTCTAACGCCTTATGTTCCCGAAGTCACCGTAAACGAGAGACCTTTGTAATGCCTCAGAAGGTGTGAATCTTTCACCGAAACGGGCGAAACGGGCCTCTTTGGCAGCGCAAGTAAAGGACTTACAGGCGATTCTCGGGCGGCGAGTCCATTCCTTCACGCCTTCTGAGGCATTACAGACCTTTTTTTCTTTCCCTTGCCCATTCCGCGCACTAGTATGACTCTCGCATTCCGTTCGCTCGCTGAGCGTGTGGGTGCGCCTCAGATGGACAGGCGGCGGAAGACAACAGAGGTTCCGGCCATGGCCACCGGGCCTGATTTCAGGACGGCGATGAAGTATGCCACCGTGGGCATTGAGTTTCTCGTTGCCTTCGGGCTTTGCGCCGCGGGGGGCGTCTACTTGGATCGGCGGCTGGGAGGCGGAACGCTCTGGCCGCTCGTCGGCGGCGCGGTTGGATTTGCCTTCGGGATGTGGAACATGATTCGGATGGCCAAGCAGTATCGCAAGGATACGGATCGAAAGGACGAGCCGTGAGTGCAGGCCCAGCCATGTCCGTAACCGCGGTGCCCAGGCTGGTCGGCGGCGCCCTGATGGTGTTGGCCGGGCTGGGTATTTTGTCGCTGGTCGGCGTCTGGCCGACCTGGCGCCTCTGCGGGGCGTCCGGGCTGGTCTCGGCAGCCTGGGCGGCGGGCGTCAACATCGTCGTCTTTACGCTGAGCCTGGCCGGCATATGGGTTGTGGCACGGAGGTTTGGGCTTGTCGCCGCCGGCAAGGTTTTCATGTTCACCGGCCTGGTCCGAATCGCGATGCTGGTGGGGATCGCCTTTACCGTGGCAAGCCTTGCCGGCGGGCAAGGCGCGGCGTTCTGGCTCTGGGCCGGCGGGCTTTATGTGGCGCTGGTGATGATGGAGGCAGTCTGGTTAGCGCGCAGTGTGTCAGGCCGGCGGCCGCGGGCGGCTGAAAGGCGGGAACCATGAACGTCCTTTGCCTTGCGGCCGCGGACCCGTTGGAACACGTACTGGACCAGCCCTGGCTGCTGGGCGGTCAGCCCGTGCCCTGGATGTCCGCGCATATTGCCGCCATGATCCTCGTGGGGTTGATCTGCCTGGTGGTCCTGCCGCTGCTGGCCCGGCGTCGCGGCATGGTGCCCAGGGGTGCCTACCACGTCCTCGAGCTGTTTGTCGTTTTCGTGCGAGAGCGGGTCGCCAGGCCGGCGCTGGGATCCTATGCCGACCAGTACGTCCCTTTCCTGGCCACGCTGCTGGCCTTCCTGCTGGGCTGCAACCTGACCGGCCTGGTGCCGTTGCCGTCATTCTTCTCCCTTATCGGCGACGAAGCGACGCCTGTTGGCGGCACGGCCACCGGATCCCTGTACGTCTGCGGCGCCCTGGCGGGCATGATGCTGGTGATCCTCCTGGCCATCGGCTATTGGAAGGGCGTCAAGACGCTCTGGAAGGGCAAGTGCCTGGATGCGCACGCCTCCGGCCACAACAACTCGCGGGCCGATGGGAACCTGGTGACGGCCGCCTGCGAAGCGATGTTCCGCCGCCGCTGGCCGCTGCCGGCGGCCCTGGTCCTCGGCTTGCCCATCTGGCTGAATGCTTTCGTCCCGCCCATGCCCGGCGTGATGGGGATAGCCCTGTGGCCATTCCTGCTGGTTCTGGAGGTCTTCAGCCTCATCAGCCGCATGTTCGCGCTGTGCATTCGTCTGTTCGCCAACATGACATCCGGGCACCTGCTGCTGTTCGTGGTCATCGGGTTTGCCGGGGCCGGCAGGGGATGGTCGATGGCCTACATCTCCATCCCCAGCGGCCTGGGGGCTCTGGTCCTGATGGGTTTGGAGCTTTTCGTTTCGGTCCTTCAAGCGTATATCTTCACGTTCCTGACGGCGATCTTTATCGGAATGGTGGTCAATCCACAACATTAAGGAGATTGAGAAATGGTTCGCGTTTCTTCGTGGGCTCTGACGGCGGCGGTGTTGCTGGCCCTGGGATCGACGGCATTGGCCGCGGATCCGGTTCAGCCGGCCAAGGACGGTATTTCGGCCAAGGCGACGGACCCAGCCTTGGGCCTGCTGGGCGCGGCCATCGGGGCCGGCGTGGTGGTCACCGGCGGCGCGTTGGGCATCGGGCTGATCGGCTCGCGGGTCACCGAGGCCATTGCACGCCAGCCCGAGGCCGCCAACGCCATGTTCATGCCCTGGCTGCTGACCGCCGCCATGATCGAAGGCGCCACGCTGTTCGGGCTGCTGATTTGCTTCCTGATCTACTCCGCCGCCAAGGCCATGTGAGTGAGACCCCACAAAGGACAACCGATGTATTCCATGCGAGCCGTCCGGTGGGCAGCGGGGCTGGTGACGCTGGCGTCGGCGTCGGCCGCCGCATTGGCCCAAGGCGCCGATGAACGGTCCCTCACCAATTCCGGCACCGTCTACAACAGTGTGTGGACCATCGGCATCTTCGTGGTGATGTTCCTGGTCCTTGGTCGCGTGGTCTGGAAGCCGGCGATGCAGGTCCTTCAGGAGCGCGAGACGCTGATCGAGACCCACATCGCCCAGGCCGAGGCGCACAAGATGGAAGGCGAGAGGCTGGTGGCGCAGTATCAGGCGCGACTGGCCGCGGTGGAAGCCCAGGCCACCGCTCGGATCCAGCAGGCACAGGCACAGGCCGAGCAGGCCCGCCTGGAAATCCTCGCCGCCGCGCGCAAGCAGGCCGATGAGGTCGTCCGCCACGCCGCCGAGGAGATCGACGCGGCCAAGAAGGCCGCCATCGAGGAAATCGCCGCCATGGGCGCCGAACTGGCCACTACGGCCGCCTTCTCCATCATCCACAAGGAACTGTCCCCCGAAGACCACCGGCGGATCGTGGTCGAGTCGCTGGAGGAAATTCGCCGCCGCGGCGCCCGCAGTTGGGCGAACTGACCCGCACGCCCCCAAAACCCCGGCCAGAATGGCAGAGTGATGGACACACAGCAACCCACAACCAGCGATCAGGACTTCGCGAGCCGCCCCGTCGGGCCGGCGGGACAGTACGCCCTTGCGCTGCTCGACCTGGCCACGGAAGAAGGGCACATCCAGCAGATCGGCCAGGAGTTGGACTGCATTGTGGCCGTAGTCGACGCCCAGGCCGACTTCGCGGAATTTTGTGTCAGCCCCGTCATCCCGCTGAAGCGGAAGATGGACGCCATAACCATCCCGCTTGCCGGGAAGCTGTTCCCGCTGACAGTGAACTTCCTGTCCGTCCTGCTCCGCAGGGGCCGCGGCTCGCTGCTGCGGGATGTCGCCGAGCAGTATCACCGCATTCACGACGCCCGCTGCCGCAAAGTTCACGTGCGGGTTGACACGGCCGTGCCGCTGGACCACGACCTTGCCCGCGAACTGGAGACGCTCCTGGCCGAGTCCCTGGGCAGGACGCCGGTGATGGACCTTCACGTTGACCCATCGCTGCTGGGCGGCCTGCGGCTCCAGGTGGGCGGGCGGGTCGTTGATGCCACCCTGGCCCGCAAACTAGAACAACTGAAGGGGAAGCTCGCCGGGCTTAGGCTTTCCTCTGCCGGCACGTTCGGCCTGGCCGGTCCGGCCGAGAAATAGCCATGATGTCCAACATCGAGAAACAAACGCCATGAAGATCCGAACCGATGAGATTGCCTCCATCCTCAAGCAGGAGATGGCCGCGTTCCGCCAGGAGCTGGACGTGTCAACCGTGGGCCGTGTGACGGAGATCGCCGACGGCATAGTCCGGATCTACGGGCTGACGCGGACCATGGTCGGCGAGATGCTCAGCTTCGAGGGCGGGGCGATGGGCCAGGTGTTCAACGTCCACGAGGACTCCATCGGCGCCGTCGTCTACGGCGACTACGTGCATATCTCCGAGGGCAGCACCGTTCGCGGCACCGGCAAGGTGCTGGAGGTGCCCGTCGGCAGCAGCCTGCTGGGGCGCGTGATCGACCCTCTTGGCAGGCCGCTCGACGGCGGGCCTGCCATCGAGCCCGAGGGCTATCGCATGGCGGAGATCGTCGCCCCCGGCATCGCCGATCGCCAGCCCGTCAACGAGCCGCTCTACACGGGCATCAAGGCCATCGACTCCATGATCCCCATCGGCCGGGGACAACGCGAACTGATCATCGGCGACCGCAAGACCGGCAAGACGTCCATCGCCGTTGACACCATCATCAACCAGGCCGGCGGCGACGTGCTGTGCGTCTACGTCGCCATCGGCCAGAAGGAATCAACCATCGCCGACGTGATCCAGACCCTCCGGGATCAGGGCGCGATGAAGCACACGGTGGTGATGGCGACCTCCTCGGCCGACTCGGCCCCGATGCAGTACCTGGCGCCCTATGCCGGCTGCGCCATGGCGGAGCACTTCATGTACGCCCAGGGCCGGCACACGCTGGTGGTCTACGACGACCTGTCCAAGCACGCCTTCGCCGCCCGGCAGATGTCCCTCCTGCTCCGCCGCCCGCCCGGGCGCGAGGCGTACAGCGGCGACATTTTCTACATCCACTCCCGCCTGCTGGAACGGTCCGCCAAGCTCGCCGACAAATTCGTCATCGTCCCCCGCGGCGCCGGCGACGACCAGCTCGCCCAGGGCGTCGACGGGAAGGTCCACTGGCGCAACGACGGGCTTCAGGATGCGCGCAGGTCCCTGGCCGAGAGGCCCGACGCCGCCAACCTCGAGGTCCGCAAGATTCCCAGTTCCGGCGGCTCGCTGACCGCGCTGCCGATCATCGAGACGCTGGAGGGCGAGGTCTCCGCCTACATCCCGACCAACCTGATTTCCATCACCGACGGGCAGATTTACCTGGATCCGGGCCTGTTCTTCATGGGCGTGCGCCCGGCGATCAACGCCGGCGTATCGGTCAGCCGGGTCGGCGGGGCGGCCCAGATCAAGGCCATGAAGCAGGTGGCGGCCTCGCTGCGGCTTGACCTTGCCACCTACCGCGAACTGCGGGCCTTTGCCCAGATGAGCACCGAGCTGGGCGCGGCCACCCAGAGGCAGCTCGACCGCGGTCTGCGCATGGTCGAGCTGCTCAAGCAGCCCCTGCACCGGCCTTATCCGGTCATCGACCAGGTCATCAGCATCTACGCCGGCACCAACGGTTTCCTCGACAAGGTGCATGTTGAGGAAGTGATGAGGTTTGAGACGGAAATGCTGGCCTGCTTTAAGACCAGCCGCAAGGACCTGTACGACTCCATCTGCGCCGCCGGCATGATGTCCGAGGAGAACCGCAAGGCACTGGACGTTGCCTTACAGGCTTTCCGGGACTCGTTTGTGCCCGGTCGCAGGGCGCAGTTGGACAAGGCCGCCGTGTCGTAGCCTTCCTGGCCCGCGGGATTCGTCGATATGCCGAACATCCGACAGATACGCAATCACGTTAACGCGGTTGACAGCGCCCGCACGATCACCAAGGCGTTGCAGATGATCTCCGCCTCCAGGCTTCAGCGGGTCCAGCGGCGCCGGGTGGCCTCGCGGGACGCTTCCACGGGCGCCGACGAACTCGCCGCGGCGGCCATCCGCATTGGCGAGGAGGTCGGCCACCCCCTGCTGCGGGCGGGGGCCGGCAATCTGTCCCGCATTATTGTGCTGGGCAGCGACCGCGGCATGTGCGGCGGCTACAACAGCCGGGTCGTCCAGGCCGCCATCGAGACCGCCGATGAGCTGGCCCGAATCAGGCGCAAGTGCGAGTTCCACGTCGTTGGAAAGAGGGTGGGCATGGCGATGCGCGAGCGGCTGGCCGTACGGGCCGCCGAGGGCGCGGCCGGCCTGCCAATGACCGAGCGGCCCGGCCTCGACGAATCCCGAATGTTCGACGAGGTCGCCGATTTGGCCCGTAAGCTCCGCGACGACTTCATCGGCACGCCCCTGGCGTCCGTCAGCCTGGTGCGGATGAAGCTCGGCGGCCACGGCGCCGTAACCCCCGTCGTCTCGCAACTGCTCCCGCTGGAGCCCGGCCCCGCCATCATGTCCGTCTATGCCCAGTTCCAGCCGCTGCCCGACGTCCGGACCGTCATGGAAGTCGGGCTCCCGCTGGCCCTGCGGATGAGGCTGTACCAGGCCTTCATCGAGGCCGCCCTGAGCGAGCACACCGCACGCCTTATGGCCATGAAGGCCGCCACCACCAACGCCGAAGAGATGATCCGCGACTTAACCCAGGAAATGAACCGCGCACGCCAGGCACGCATCACCGCCGAGCTGTCCGAGATCGTCGGCGGCGCTGACGCGGTCGAAGGGGTTCGTTGACATGAGCAACACAGGAAGACTCGTCCAGATAATAGGAAGCACCTTTGACGCGGCCTTTGAGCCGGGTCACCTGCCGCAGATCTACCACGCCGTGGAGATCCGGTCCGACGGGCCCCCGCCCATCAACCTGGTCGGGGAGGTCCAGCAGCACCTCGGCGGCGGGAAGGTCCGCTGCGTGGCCCTGGGGCCCACCGACGGCCTGGCCAGCGGCATGGAGGTTATCGACACCGGCCAGTCCGTCACCGTCCCGGTCGGCAAGGAGGTCCTCGGGCGGGTCATGAACCTTCTCGGCCAGCCCATCGACGGGCGCGGGCCTATCCGCGCCGAGCAATACCGGCCTATCCACCATGCCCCGCCTCCCCTGACCGACGTCAAGCCCAGCAACGACCTGTTCGAGACCGGCATCAAGGTCATCGACCTGCTGGCGCCTTTCGTCCGCGGCGGCAAGACCGGCCTGTTCGGCGGCGCGGGGCTTGGCAAGACCGTCATCATCCAGGAGCTTATCGCACGCATCGCCACCCAGCATGGCGGCTACAGCGTCTTCGCCGGCATCGGCGAGCGGACCCGCGAAGGCAACGACATGTGGCTGGAGATGCAGCACGCCCGCATCGGGCAGACCGACCAGCGGGTCATCGACCGCACCGCCATGATCTTCGGGCAGATGAACGAGCCGCCCGGGGCCCGGCTGCGAGTGGGTCTTTCCGCCGTAACCCTCGCCGAGTACTTCCGCGACACCACCGGGGCCGACACGCTCCTGTTCATCGACAACATCTTCCGCTATTCCCAGGCCGGCAGCGAGGTCTCCGCGCTGCTGGGCCGCATGCCCTCCGCCGTCGGCTATCAGCCCACGCTGGGCACCGAGATGGGCGAGTTGCAGGAACGCATCGTCTCGCTCAAGAACGGGGCGATCACGTCCGTCCAGGCGGTCTATGTTCCCGCCGACGACCTGACGGACCCCGCCCCGGCTGCGACGTTCGGCCACCTGGACGCGTTCATCACCCTCAGGCGGCAGATCGTCGAGAAGGGCATCTACCCCGCGATCGACCCGCTGTCAAGCTCATCGCGGATTCTCAGCCCCCAGTATGTCGGCGAGGAGCACTACCTCGTGGCCCGGCGGGTGCAGCAGATTATCCAGCGATACCGCGACCTCCAGGACATCATCGCCATCCTCGGCGTCGAGGAACTCTCCAAGGAGGACAAGATGATCGTGGCCAGGGCGCGCCGGATCGAGCGGTTCCTTTCCCAGCCCTTCTTTGTGGCGGAGATATTCACGGGCAAGCCCGGAAAGTTCGTGCCCCTAAAGGAAATCGTCCGGTCATTCAAGGAAATCTGCGATGGCCGGTGGGACCACCTGCCCGAACAGGCCTTCATGTACGTCGGAACCGTGGAGGAGGCGGCCGAGCAGGCCGAGAAAATGAAGGCGCAGGACACTGTGTAGAGGCCGGGGCCCTCACCAAGCCCCGGACCCGACGGGCCAGGACCGCCGCCCGCCGGATGGGACCACCATGTTCGATAAAGAAACATTCCGGTGCATCGTGACGACCGAGGAGGAATCCGTCCTCGCCGTCGACGCCACTTACGCCATTGTCCCGACCACCGAGGGACTGCTGGGGATCCTGGTGGACCGGGCGCCGTTCGTGGCCGCCATCGGGTCCGGCGAACTCATCATCCGACAGCGCGAGCAGAACCACCTGTTTGCGGTCTCGGGGGGAGTCGCCCACATGCGGGAAAACGTCTTGACCGTCCTGGCGGCCACGTGCAAGCCGGCCTGACCGGCCCGCGGCCACGTGCCCGCCTCGTTCGCCCGGGGCTCGGGCGCCTGGCGACGCCTCAGAGCATGTGCTTCATCCGCATCGCGAGAACCACGTGCTTGGCGATCATCGTCAGCCCGAAGCAGGACTGGTCGTAGATGAGGTGAAACCGCGGCTCCCGCGGGTACCGCATGTTGTAGATCGTCCGCAGGTACTCGCGTTCTTTCTCGCGCGCCCGGATGATCGACTTGGCCTTCGGGAGGCTGCAACCTTTGGACTTGGCCACCTCCTTGGCCCGCCAATCCTCCGGCGCTTCAATGCGGATGTGCAGGCCGTTGTCAATCCCCGTCGTCGCGCCCGACCCGCCCTGGCCGACAAGGATCACGTACCCATCGAACGCCATACCCCGGATGATGGTTGTGATCCGGTTGCGAATATCCAGGCCGCTGGGAACGTTCTTGCCGAGAAATGACCGGAAAAAATCCGGCACCAAACGGGGCTGCTTGCCCCGGATCTTCTCCACCAGCTCCGTCGCCAGGTTCGTCTCAGTGGCCAACTGCTCCAGGATCTCCCTGCCGAACACCTTCCATGCCCGGCCAGGGGGGGCATCGTCGTTCAGTATCTCGGCCAGCAACAATGCCAGCGTGAAACCTGAGCAGCCGCACTGGCGCGAGATGGTGATGTACGGGCCTTGCGCAGTCTCTCCGTACTCTCGCCCGATCTGCTCCCGGGTGTTTACCATGGACTCCATTTCCGCCATGTTGACAGATCATCCTTTCGCGGCTGCGGCCCCTCGCCGCATCCGATGACAGGCGCCTGCCGAATCAGCGCATACGCCATCGGAAATGTCAAGCATTTCCAGCCAGCCCCGGTAATGCCTCAGTTACGGGGGATATCGACCAGCTTGGTTCTGCGGCGACCAAGC
>CAYOBS010000003.1:0-13028 GCA_964402305.1 uncultured Planctomycetaceae bacterium
TAAGCTCGTTGGGAGAGGTTTGGCGGTAGTTTGGCGGTAGTTTGGCGGTGGTTTGGCGGTGGTTTGGGGTGGGTCTGGCGGGAAATCACGTGCAAAGGGCCCCCGGTTTGGCGCTAATGGAGGAATGGCAAAGTCGCGGAAGGACCGTCTGTTCGATCAGCAGTTCCTGGCCCGGCTTCAGCAGCTTCACCTGATCGCCAAGCGGCTGACGGCGCGGGAGGCAGGCGGCGCGCGCAGAAGCCGGCGGATCGGCGATGGGCTGGAATTCGCCGACCACCGCTCGTACATGGCGGGCGACGACATACGCTTCATCGACTGGCCTTACTACGCCCGCATGGAAAAGCTGCTGCTGAGGCTCTTCCACCAGCGAAGCGAGGCCGACGTCATCATCCTGCTGGACGTGTCGGCCTCGATGGCGCCGGGCGGGGCGATGGAGAAGTTCGACTACGCCCTTCGCGTCTCGGCCGCGATGGCGTTCGTGGCCATGGGCGGGCTCGAGCGGGTGATACTCCAGCCGTTCGCCGAAGACCTGGCCAAGCCGCTGCGGACCGGGCGAAACCGCGGTCAGATACTGGAGGTCCTGGATTTCCTCGTGGGCCTCGCGCCCGGCGGGCGGACGGAGCTTGGCCGATGCAGCGACCTGCTGGCCCGGCGGCTGGATGCGCCGGCAAGCGTGCTGATCGTCGGCGACCTGCTCGACTGCGGCGACGATCTGTCCGACGCCGTCGTCCGCCTCAAGAGCCGCACCTGCGACGTGACGGTTCTGCACGTCTACTCGCCGCTGGATGCCGATCCGGCCCTGGCCGGGCCGGTGATACTCCGGCAGGCCGAGACCGGCCGGAACATGCCCGTCGACGTCACCGACGACGTTCGCGCCGGCTACCGCCTCCGCTGGCGGGAGATGTGCGACGCCCTTTCCCGCACCGCCGCCCGAAGGGGGGCCGCGTACGTCGCCGCGCCGAGCGACGTGCCGTTCGAGCAACTGGTCTTGCGGACCCTGCGGCAGGCGGGCGTCCTGACGGGGTGAATGGATTGCGGATTGCGGATTGCGGATTGCGGATTGCGGATTCACTTGCCCGCAGTTGTTGGAACTTCGGAACGCCCGATCATGTTTGTAGATCCGATTTCCTTGTTTCCTTAGCCCCGTTCACGGGGCTTTGCCCCGCGAAGCGGGGATTAGACCAGGCCTTTTAGGCCTGGGTAACGGAGCACTATTATGTATTCAGCACGCTTTAGCGCGCTTGTCCGTGGCTTTAGCCTAAAGGCACTCAATGGTTGAGGCTTGCTGAAGCACGTTATAACAACAGTGAGAGATAATGTTGCTTCACCCAATATACACCAAACGCATGCGGGCAACCTTGACGGTCGTGCTGATCCTCCTGGCCCCGGCGGCAATGCTCTACACGCTGTGGGGCAATCCCGTCTCGGCCGGCGAGGACGACGTGATCTACTACTACCCGATGCGCAAGATGGTTGGCGAAAAGCTGCGCAAGCTGCAATGGCCGCTGGAGAACCCCCACGAGGCCACCGGCACGCCGCTGCTGGCCGACCCGCAGTCGGCGGTGATGTACCCGCCGACCTGGCTGTTCGCCGTCATGCCGGCAAAGCCCGCGTACAGCCTGACGCTGATGCTGGGATTCGCCATCGCGGGCCTGGGGACTTATGCGTACCTGCGGCGACTGGGGTTGGTCAACGGGGCCGCGGGATTCGGGGCGGTCGCGATGATGTTCTGCGGCTTTTTCGTCGGGCATCGGGTGCATTTGTCGATCCTTCACGCCGCGGCCTGGCTGCCATGGGGGCTGTGGTGCATCGAGCGGCTGTGCGCCAGGCCGCTTGCGGCGCTGGCGGGGATGGTTCCAGTGGCATACCTTGCGCTGACGGCGGGGCACTGGCCGACGTTCATACACATGAGCGTCATCTGGGCGGCGTACCTGCTGCTCCGCGCCAGGCCGCTGGTGCGGTCGCTGGCGGTAGCGGCGGCAGCGGTGGCGATTGTGGCGATGCTGGCGGCCCCGCAGATTGATGCCACGCTGCGCCTGATGGGTCAGGTGACTCGAAATGCCGTCGGCTACTCGACGGCGGGCGAAAACAGCTACTACCCCGCGTCGGCGGTGCTGATGCTGTTTCCGATGCTCTTCGGGTGCCGGATGCAGAACTTCCTCGCCGGGCCGTGGTGGGGGCCTTGGCACCTGTGCGAAACGCTCGGGTACGTCGGGCTTGTCACGCTCGTGCTGGCTGCTGTGGGAGTGTGGAAGCTCTATCGGAAGGAAAAGAAGAAGGAGAAGAAAGAGAATTCAACGCAGCCCGAAGGGCCCTGCGGGAGCACGCAGAGATCGCAGAGAAGAATATGGTCTTATCTTCCGTCCTCTGCGTTCTCTGCGTGCTCTGCGTTGAAACAGCTTTCAGGGCAAACAACGAATGCTGCATTGGCAGTGCAGGCGGATGAGGAGAATGTCGATCAGTTCCGCTCGCTCGTGCGGGTCTGGGTGTGGATCGGCGCGGCCGCGCTGGTGTGGATGCTGGGCTACTACCTGCCGACGTACAGGCTCGTGCATATGCTGCCGGTGCTGGGCGTCGTGCGATGCCCGGCCAGGATGATCCTCGGGCTGGACATGGCCCTGGTGACTATCGCGGCCATCACGATACATCTTATCATCGCCGGGCCTGGTGCGTGGCCGGCGAGGCTGGCGGCGTCCGTGCGGCGCGGCGCGACGGTCAAGCTGCCTGCGGCCATGGCCGCAGTGCTGGCTCTGACTGCCGCGGGGGCGGGGTTGTCGGTGTGGCTTTACGGCGGGAACCTGCCGGAGTTCGGCGGCTCGGCCTGGACGGCGCTTCGCGGCGTGCTGCCCACGAACCCGGCCGTGTGGGTCCAGGCGCTGCTGGCGGCGGCGACGATCGCGGCCGTGCGATGGTGGCTGGCGGCCCCCGCGCGGCGGGCGGCGGCACTGGCGGCGGTTCTGCTGGTGGACATGTTCTTCGTGACGCGATTCGTGGACGTGCCGCCTGTGGGGGCGGTTGGGCCGGATCCGGACGATTCCCCGGCCGCCAGGTGGATCGCCGGCCAGGCCCCGAGCGTCATGGGATGTCGCGTCTGGGGCATAGGAGAGAGCTACCACGACCGCCCGGCCGAGCTACTCAGCCCCAAGACCGCACACGCCCTGGGCATCTCGACGATCAACAGTTACGGCCCGTTCCAGTCGGCGGCCCATGCCCAGCTTTTCGAGTTCCAGATATTCGGCACGAACCGTAACTGGGCGTGGCTGATTCGCCGCAACGAACTACTCAGCGCCTACGGGGTGCGGTACATCCTGACCGCCCGCAAGGACGTTCGCGAGGTGCTGGACAGCGTTCGCGTGCCGGCCGGGCCGGCGCTGCCCGACGGGCCCAACCTGTTGACGGACGAGTGGGCATTCAGCAAGGCCCATATCGTGGGCGGCGTGCTTGGGCTTCGTAAGCCGCTGATGTCGTGCTGGTCCACGGCCCAGCAGTCCGTGAAGGCCCGGCCTGGCACGATCTATCGCATTTCGCTCGACGCCCGCGCGCCTCAAGGCGGCGCGGCTGATTACCTGCGGGCCGAACTTTACACCCCCGACCGGGACCTGCCCTGGTCGCAGAAAGAACCGCTGGGCCTGATGGCCTACCCCGACCAGATCGGCCAGGATTGGCGGCACTTCGAGTGGACGTTCAAGACGCCGGCGGACATCGACGCGAACGCCATGTTCCGCGTGTACACCAAGAGCGAGCGGCCGATTGAGGTAGGCTGCCTCGTCTTTTGCGAGAGCCACTGGGACCACCCGCGGCGGGCCTTCCCGTATCCAGAGGGTCCGCTTGAGGCGGGTATGCATCTGTACGTCTTGCGCGCGGAGTTGGCCCCGCGCAGGCCGGGTGACCCGACAGTGGCGGTTTACGAGAACCAGAGCATAAAGTATTGGCCGAGCGTTATTCCTACGGAGGGAATTAGCTCCAAGGACATCGAGCATGCTAAGAGGCAGACTTACATTCCGCCTCGAGACCGGCCGTGGTTGAGTATCTATGAGAGCCAACTAGATCGGCTGCCGGCCGTGGGGGTGAAGGTCGATTGCCGTCCGACGGTCATGCTGCTGGGCACGGCGGCGGGGGGCATATTCTACCTTATCGTGCTGGCGGCGATGGGTTTCGCGGCTGCGGCGCGGCGGCGGGAATGAAGCGGCGATGCGCGCGAGCGTTTATACTGTGCCCGTCCCCAACGGGGCAAGCAGGGCCGTATCCAGAAGAATAACGCCTTACGGCGTCACTACGAACGCTCCGCGTGAGCCTGGCCAACGCCTCTGGCGTTCGTATTGTGCCCGTCTCCAACAGGGCAAGCAGGGCCGTACCCAGAAGAATAACGCCTTACGGCGTCACTACGAACGCTCCGCGTGAGCCTGGCCAACGCCTCTGGCGTTCGTAGTGTGCCCGTAAGGGCATCTTCTTCTTCTTCTTCTTCTTCTTCTTCTTCTTCTTCTTCTGCATCGCCCCGGAAGAATAACGCCTTACGGCGTCACTACGAGCGCTCCGCGTGTGCGTGGCCCGCTCCGCGTCCTCGCCGCAAACAGTTTCTTCTCCGCTCCCATCTGGCCTTTTCTCGGCTGGGTGTTACAATTGATACGGTGCGTTGCACAAGGCGGCCGATGGTTTTGTGTCGCGCCGCCTGGTGTTCGCCAGGCCGGGATGCGTTGTGTCCGGCATGTCGCTGGTCCCGCCTGGCGGGCGAAGGGTCGGCCTGGTTGGCCGGCCGAGGCATTGAGAAGGGGTATCAGTCATGGCCAATAGTCTTATTCTAGCGGAAGAGGACAAGTTCACGCCCATCGGCGAGCAGATGAGCCGTTGGATGGACAAGGCCCTGGGCGCCAGCTTCAGGCGTTTCGGCCCATGCGACGCGTGGAGGCCGGCGGTCAACCTCTGCGAGTACGCCGACCACTACTGCCTCGTGGCCGACATTGCCGGCATGCAGGCCGGCGAGATCGACCTTCGCATCGAGAGCGGCACGCTCTACATCACGGGCGAGCGGCCTATGCCCAGCGACCCGGACGACAAGGGGGAAATGCGGCTGCACCTCATGGAGATCGACCATGGCCCGTTCCTGCGAGAGGTCAAGCTGCCCGAGGACGTGGACGTCGACGCCATTGAGGCGACATATCGATGCGGATACCTGTGGGTGAGAATCCCCAGAAAGAGGCTCGTGTAGCATGGCCGAAGATAAACCGACCAGACCGGGCAAGCCTCACGCGAGTAAAGAGCATGACGCGCCCGATACGCCCGATACGCCCGACGCGCCCGACACGCCCGACACGCCCGACAGGCCTGGCAAGCCGACCGTCATCCACGACGACGAGCCGGAGATCCTCGTGCCCGCTCAGATGGGCGAGCAGAGAATCGCCGTGCCCGCGCATATCCGCATCCCGCAGGTCGCGGCCGTGCTCATTGTGCGGAACATGGTGCTCTTTCCCGGCACGATCGTGCCGATATCCCTCGGCCGGGAAAAGTCCAAGAGGCTGCTGGAGAAGATCCTGCCGGAGCAGAAGGTCATCGTCATCGTTTGCCAGAAGGACGCGTCGGTCGATGACCCGGGCGTCGACGACATTTACACTGTCGGCACAGCCGCGGCCGTGCTCAAACTGCTGCGAATGGAGGAAGGCAGCCAGAGCGCGATCGTCAGCGGCGTCAAGCGCGTCAAGATAGACCGGTGGGTTCAGACCGAGCCGTTCTTCATGGCCGAGGTGCATGAGCTGTCGGACGTGCTGACTCACACGACGGAGACCGACGCGCTGGTGATGAACGCCCGCAACGCGGCGATGCGGATCGTCCAGCTTTCGCCGAACATTCCGGATGAGGCGGCGGTGGTGCTCGCCAACATCGAGTCGCCGGGTTCGCTCGCGGACTTCCTTGCCAGCAACATTCAGATGGAGCTGGCCCACAAGCAGCAGTTCCTCGAGGAGTTGGACATAAACAGCCGCCTGCGGCGCATCGGCGTCGAGCTTCAGCACCAGCTCGAGGTGCTGGAGCTTTCCAACAAGATACAGGACCAGGTCAAGAGCAACATCGACAAGACCCAGCGCGAGTACTTCCTCCAGGAGCAGCTCAAGGCAATCCAGAACGAGCTTGGCCAGACCGACGAGCGCGGCGAGGAGATGGGGGAGCTTGGCGCCAAGATCAAGGCAGCCGGCATGGCCCCGCCGGTGCAGGCCGAGGCCGAGAGACAATTCGAGCGGCTGGCGAAGATTCCCGTGGCCAGCCCGGAGTATCACGTCCTGCGCACGTACCTGGACTGGATGGTCGAGCTGCCGTGGAGCAAGTCGACGGAAGACCGCCTGGACGTCAACATCGCCCGCGAGGTGCTCGACGCGGACCACTACGACCTGGATAAGGTCAAGCAGCGGATACTGGAATACCTTGCCGTTCGCAAGCTGGCGCCCGACACCCGCGGGCCTATTCTGTGCTTCATGGGCCCGCCCGGCGTTGGTAAGACGAGCCTGGGCCAGTCCATAGCACGCGCCACCGGGCGCAACTTCATCCGCATGAGCCTCGGCGGCATGCACGACGAGGCTGAACTGCGGGGCCATCGCCGCACGTACATCGGCGCGATGCCCGGTCGGATCGTGCAGGAGATCCGCAAGGCCGGGACCAACAACCCGGTGTTCATGCTCGATGAACTGGACAAGGTCGGCAACGATTTCCGCGGCGACCCGACTTCGGCCCTGCTGGAGGTGCTGGACCCGGCCCAGAACTTCTCGTTCCAGGATCACTACCTCAACGTGCCGTTCGACCTGTCGCGCGTGATGTTCATCGCGACGGCCAACTACATGGGCACGGTCCCGCCGGCGCTGCGGGACCGGATGGAGGTGATCGAACTGCCGGGCTACACGCGGCTGGAGAAGCTTCGCATCGCGATGAAGTACCTCGTGCCCCGGCAGCGCAAGGAAAACGGGCTCAAGGACTTCCAGGCCGTTTGGCCCCAGGAGGCCGTCCAGCGGATTATCGACGACTACACCCGCGAGGCCGGCGTGCGGGAGCTGGAGCGCCAGATCGGCACGGTCTGCCGGCGCGTCGCGGCCATGATCGTCGGGGGCAAGGCCAGATCGCGGAAGATCAACTCGCGCTTCATTGCCGAGGTGCTCGGCCCGGCCAAGTACGAGAGCGAACTGGCCCTGCGAACCAGCATGCCCGGCGTCGTAACGGGCCTGGCGTACACGCCAAACGGCGGGGAGATAATTTTCATAGAGGCGGCCGCGTATCCGGGAAAGGGACAACTGACGCTCACCGGGCAGATCGGCGACGTGATGCGAGAGTCGGCCATGGCGGCCTTGAGCTACGTCAAGAGCATCGCCGGCAAGCTCAAGATTGACTTGGAAGAACTGGCCAAGCAGGACATCCACGTTCACGTCCCGGCCGGGGGCGTGCCGAAGGACGGTCCCTCTGCCGGCGTGGCGATGGTAACCGCCCTGGCGAGCCTGCTGATGCACAAGCCCGTCCGCCACGACGTGGCCATGACCGGCGAGATAACGCTCCGCGGGCTGGTGCTGCCGATCGGCGGGGTCAAGGAGAAGGTCCTGGCCGCCCGGCGCGCGGGCATCAGCGCGGTGATCCTGCCGGCGCGGAACCGCAAGGACCTCGTGGACATTCCCGATGAGATCAGCAAGGAAATGAAATTCCATTTTGTCCGCACCATCAGCGACGTGCTGGACATCGCCATGGACGGCGAGGCTGTGAAACGCACCGGCAGGGCTGGTAAGGCCGGCAAGGGCGGCGGCGCCCGCAAGAAAGCCAAGGCAAGCTCGTTCTAGCGGTGCCATGCTTCCGTCTTGGGAAGCATGTCTTGGCCGGCAACTGGAACATGCTTCCTAAGACGGAAGCATGGCACCGGGTTGGCGCAAAAAAAACCGAGTCGATCCGGCTGGACGCGATCGACTCGGCCCTCGCTTATCTTCTGACAGACCGTCGCGGCCACCTGGGCCTTGCCGGTCGTTGCCGCCCTCTACTTCAGGCCTCTACCCTCCGGCAAAGGCCCTCCGCCATTTTCTGGTACAATGCATGTGCCAAGTGCATAATGAGTAAACGGAATAACAGCGGCAAATACACCTAAATCGCTATTATGTAAAGCTATAGTTTTTATTGCTGCCAAGACATCGGGCTTTTTTCGCCGGGCGGCGGTGTAGCGGCAGGCAAACATCGCGCAGCGATATCATTCGATAAACGCTGCTAAGAGATGCTAAGACAAGTTGTTGCGGGCTGGTTGCCAAACAATCGACGGGTGTTGCACGGAATCAACATGCGTGGAAATGATTAGTTTTCCGGGTTTCGTCGGGCCGTGGTGAACTGGTCTTGCGCTTCCGGCCGGAATAGCTCCAGGCTCGGGCGCCGCCTTGCTCAACGGGCGTGATGGCGGGTGTAGCCTGCCCGCCGGTGTAGTCCAGCCCAGGCAGGGGAAAGTGCGGCGCGTTTCATTGCGAAAAAAAATCATAAGAATTCAGTCTTGCTTTTTGAGTAGTCGAGTCTATCATTACGTGTTGGGAGTGGAAGTTGGATTAAGCTACGTGGGCGGTTAGACATGTACCCCCGGCGCGTCCCCCCCCGCGCGCCACGTGTCGGCCGCCCACTTTTTTGCGCTTGCCGAAGACTGCTTAGCGGATGGCGCGGCAGATAGCTTCGGTGGCGGCCTGGGGTTTGTCGGATGAGCAGATGGCGCCGCAGACGGCGACGGTTCTTGCTCCGGCGTCGATTGCGGACTTTGCGTTCTCGGGCGTGATGCCGCCTATGGCGACGATGGGCAGCGTGATGTGCCTGGCCACATCGCGGAGCAGTTCGAGGCCGACGACGGGGCCGGCATCTTTGGTGGCCGTCTCGAATATCGGGCCGACGGCGATGTAGTCGGCGCCTTCGGTGACGGCGGCCTTGGCCTGTTCAAGCGTGTGCGTGCTTCGACCGACGATTGCGCCGGGCCTGAGCAGACGCCTGGCCTCGTCGATTGGCAGGTCGTGCTGGCCGAGATGCACCCCGTCGGCCCCGACGATCGCGGCGATGTCGGGCCGGTCGTTGACGATGAATATCCTGCCCGTCTCGTCGGTCAGGCCCCGCAGTTCGGCCGCCAGGGCCAGCAGCTCATCGTCGGCGATGGGCTTGTCGCGGAGTTGGATCACATCGGCGCCGCCGGCGATTGCGGCGCGGGCGGCCTCCCTCAGGCTGCCCTTGCACATCCGGCTGCCGAGGAGCACGTAGAGTTTGCAGTCCGCCAAACGCCGCGAGACCGTCAGCCGGCACAGGATCCGCTTTTCCAGCGTGTAGGCGTTGTAGCGCATCCGCTCGGTTTTCAGGACGTAGTCCGGCGCAATGAACTTGCTGTACTCCTCAATGGTCCGCAGGGCCTCGGTCAGGCGCTTGCACGCGGCGGTCACCACGTCGGCCAGGCCGCCACGCTTGGTCTCGGTTGGGCTGGAGATTTCCGTTCCGATGTCGCCCGGGGTGTCCCGGCTGACGAGGAACTCATCGGCGGGCATGCTCTTGAGCACTTCGGCCAGGTCGCTGCGGAGGTTCTTGGCCATGGCGGTGACGGCCGGGTCGTTGAGAGCGAATCGCCCGCAGTCTTCCGTTACGCGCAGGGCTTCCCGCGCCCGGTTGAAGTTTGCGTCCAGGATCCGATAGACCTCTCGCATGGTGGCGCCTCCGTGGGGAGTTTATCTCATTATTCTTTATCGGCTCACGTCGGATTGTTGGCTATGGGGAACTGCCGGCACATTTCGAGCACCTGGTCGTGGACACGGTCGATAACACCCTGGTCGCCGTCGGAGTTTAGCACCATGTCCACCCAGCCGGCGATGGTTTTCATCTCGGCCGGACCCATGCCGCGCGTGGTCAGGGCCGGCGTGCCCATGCGGATGCCGGACGTGTGAACGGGTTTTCGCGGGTCAAAGGGGATGGCGTTCTTGTTGGTTATGATTCCCGCCGCGGCGAGCCGCTCGGCCGCCTGGTGCCCGGTCAGGTCGGGCTTGCGGCTTCGCAGGTCGATCATCAGCATGTGGTTGTCGGTGCCGCCGGAGACCAGGCGCCAACCGCGAGCCAGCAGTTCCTCGGCCAGGGTCTTGGCGTTGGCGACGATGGTCGCGGCGTATTTTTCGAATTCCGGCTTCATCGCCTCGAGGAACGCCACGGCCTTTGCCGCGATAACGTGCTCGAGGGGCCCGCCCTGGAGGCCCGGGAACACGGCCGCGTCGATCCGCTTGGCCCATTCGGCCTTGCAGAGGATGATTCCGCCGCGCGGGCCGCGGAGGGTCTTGTGGTTAGTGGTCGTCACGAACGTCGCGTGCGGCAGCGGCGAGGGGTGGACCTGGCCGACGACCAGCCCGGCGATGTGGGCGATGTCCGCCATCAGCAGGCAGCCGGCCTCTTTGGCGATCTGCCCGAAGGCCTCGAAGTCGATGATCCGCGGATAGGCCGACGCGCCGGCGATCAGCAGGCTGGGGCGCTGCTCGAGCACCGCCCGGCGGACGGCGGCCATGTCCAGCCGCTCGGTAGCGGCTTCCACGCCGTACGAGCAGGTGTTGTAGAACAGGCCCGAGACGTTTATCTTCATGCCGTGCGAGAGGTGCCCGCCATGTGCGAGTTCCATGCCCATGATCTTGTCGCCCGGCTTAAGGCAGGCCATGTAAACCGCGAGATTGGCGCTGGTGCCGCAGTGGGGCTGGACGTTGGCGTGCTCGGCGCCGAAGAGCTTCTTGGCCCGCTCGATGCAGAGAGTCTCGACGGAGTCGATGTTGGCGTTGCCGCAGTAGTACCGCTTGCCGGGATAGCCCTCGGCGTACTTGTCGGTGAGGATCGACCCCAGCGCCACGAGCACCGGGGCCGAAACGTGATTCTCCGACGCGATCATCTCCAGCGTCTCCGCCTGCCGGCACTGCTCGGACTGGATGATCCGCGCGATTTCCGGGTCGGCCTTTTCCAAGGCGTTCATCAGTATCTCCCATGGTCTTGTCGATAGATAAACGCTCACTCTATCTATCGGCCCTGAATGAAGCAAGCCCGCCTGGCAGGGGATTGCAGGAAGATAGGTCGCACAGGACCCATAGGACCCATGGCAAGCCCACGCGGGTGCTTTGAATTTGTTTCGGACCTGCCTGCCGGCAGGCAGGTTTCAGGCTTCGAGTTTCGTGCTTCTTGAAAGCCGTAATATTCATCAATTGTGAAACGTTACGCTACGGGCGGCTTCTTTTGGGGTATTCGGCGGCGGTTACGAAGATGGTGAAATATTGCCCTGGCGCGGGCTTGGGCGCGACTTGCCTCTTGTTGCGGCTGTAACCGTAACCGGCGCCGGCGGGCTGCTGGGCCCGCTTGATCAGCGCCGACATGGCCTCGACGGGTACGAACCGGTCAGGCCCGCCGCCCTCGGCCGTGGGGTCAGTCCGCCCGGCCAGGAAGCCCAGCAGCGAGCCGCTCTTGGATATGACCGGCCCGGCGCCCTCGCCGGGGAGCAACTGGGCCGAGAGTGCCGCCGCGCCGTTGGGATCGACGCCGCGGACAATCGCGTCGACCGGGCGAATCTTGCCGCCCATCTGCTCCAAGAATGACAGGCCGTAGAAGCTGACCGCCTGATCTTTGCCGGCCTTGTCTTTCCCGTCGGCAGGCAGGGGCGTCAACTCGACGTCGCGGACATAAACCACGGCCACCGGCAGGGCGACCTTGCTGCTCGATCCGTACGTGCTTGTCCGGACGACCTGGGCGGGCACGGTTGTCTTGCCGTCGATGACGACGAACGCCTCGGCCGCGCCGTCCAGGGCCGCGCTGTCGGCCAGCAGGGCGTGCTTGCCGACCGGCACGCCCACGGTCTGGCGGAACTCCAGCCGGTCCATCGGCAGCGACGGCGGGCTGTGCTCCGAGGCCGTCACCGACCTGCCCGGCAACAGCCAGCTTATGCCGCGCCGAGAGCCGCCGGATTTCTGGTTCGGCGCCTCGTAGCGGTCCATGACGGCCTTGGCCAGGATGCAGGTCGGCTCGGCCATCAGGTTGCCCGGCGTGGCATCGAGCGACTGCTTGAGGAAGGCAAGGGCGTCCTGCGAGTCCGGCTGGAGTTCGATGGCGTCCACTGCCGAAGCGAGGCAGGCCACCGGCTGATTTCGCCCGGCCAGTGCCAGGGCCTTGCCCTGGTGGAAAGCCGCCACTCTCGGCGCGGCGGCGATGCACCTTTCGAACGTGTGCTGCGCCGCGATGAAATCAAGCCCCTCGATCTGTGCCGCTCCCGTCAGGAAGACGCTCAGCAGGTCGTCCGGCCAGGCCGCGGCGGCCTTGCGATAGAACACCGCAAGCTCGCGGCGGTACCTCGGGACCTCGGTTCGGGCGCTGGGCGGGCCCGACTCGGCGTGCCGAAGTTCGTTCATGGCAACGCGGGAGTCCTTGATGATCTCCTGGTACTTCTCCCTGGCGCGGATGACGTCCTTGGGCGTGTGCCACTTGCCGCCGGCCTTGCGCTCGCCGTCGTGCGCCTTGGCCTGGAAAGTCTTGATGTTCTGCTGGGCCTCGTAGGTGCCCAGCCCGGGCGGCATGACGGCCAGCTTTTGCATGGCCAGGAAAACCATGGCTTCCGGGCGCGTGATGCTGTCTTCGAGCGTCCGGCCGGTATCCAGCGAGATCGCCGGCGCGGACGTTGTGCCGCCCGCGGGCCTGGTGGCGGACTTCGATTCTTGTATCCGCTCGACGTCGGCGGCGTCGACCGTGATGGTTACGGGCACGCCGCCCATGGTGGCCTTGACGTGGACCTTGCCGTCCTCGCGGGTTACCTCGCCCTGGTAGACCTTGCCGTCCTTCATGTAGACGGTGTCCCCCTGCGCCGATGCCGCCAGGGCCAGGCACGCCAGAATGCAGATCACGATGTTTCGCATAGCTATAAGTCTACCGCATCGCAGGGGCTGAGACTACAGGCTTCAGACTTCAGACTTCAGGTAGAAACAGAAGCAGCAGAAGCAGCAGAATAGGATGTTGCCTCTTCTTTACATCTTCTCCTGAAGCCTGAAGTCTGAGGTCTG
>CAYOBS010000003.1:13128-29327 GCA_964402305.1 uncultured Planctomycetaceae bacterium
AAGCCTTTCCTGGCCTCTTCTTCTCCTGAAGCCTGAAGCCTGGGGTCTGAAGCCTTTCCTGGCCTCTTCTTCTCCTGAAGCCTGAAGCCTGGGGTCTGAAGCCTGCTTTTGTTTGACCCGCCGGCCTCCGCGCGGTGTAATGGGGAACATGCTTGGACGATTGCGACGGACATCCAGGACCGACGTGGGGTTGGCGCTTTCCTTCGCCGGCGTCGGCTACCTCGTGTGGGCCATCGTCGCCGGTGTCAGCCGGTCAACGGTGCAGGCGCTCATCAAGTCATCGGCCGTGCGGGATTTCACGCTGCGCGATAGCGCCCACGTGCTCAAGGTCATATTTGTCGAGGCAGGGATCGTCATCGACCTTGTCGGCCTGGCCTGGCTGGCGGCCACGCTGTTCCTGGTCCTGTGGGCAAGCAGGCAGCGGATGAGCATCTCGTGGGGGTGGGTCTCCGCCATGGGGCAGGTGATAATCGCGGCGCTTGGCGCGGTGCTGGTCGGCTGGGCGGCGTATCAGCCGCACGTCGTGCCGCGTAACGCTCCGGTTCCGCCGACGGCGACCTGGGCGCTCGTCAGCACCATTTCCCTGCCGATAGTCGTCGCGATATCCGTGGTGCTCTGGGTAACGGTGCTGGTCTGGCTGCTCGTGGAGCGTGGCCGGGTGGACCGCCACGGCCCGACCCTCCGCGACGGGCTGCGAACAAACTTCTACCGTTGAAGAAGAGGCAGAGAATTACCGCAGAGCCGCAGAGGCACAGAGGGCAAGAAAAGAGGGGGAAAAAGCATTTGCGCTAAGTATTTCCGCTTCTTCTGACCTCTGTGCCTCTGCGCCTCTGCGGTAAAAGCTTCTTCTTCTTCTTCTTCTTTTGCCTCACACGTCGAATATCTTGCCCGGGTTCAGGACGTTGTTGGGGTCCAGGGCGCGCTTTATGGCGCGGCACATGTCCAGGTACTGCTCCGAAACGAACGTCCGCATGTACTTCTTGCGCTTATGCCCGATGCCGTGCTCGCCGGAGAGCATTCCGCCAAGGGCCGCCGTCATTTCGTAAAGTTCCGCCAGGACCTTCGGCAGGGTTTCATTCCACTTCTCGATGGACCAGTCGGGGTTCTTGACGATCCGCGTGTGGATGTTGCCGTCGCCGGCGTGGCCGTAGGCGGGGATGTCCACCCCGTACCGGGCCGCGAGCTTCTCCATGCCCGCCACGAGCCGCGGGATGGCGGCGATAGGCACGACGAGGTCCTCGTTGGACTGGTGGGGCAAAACAATCGCATAGGCCTCGGCGACGTTGGCGCGGACCTTCCAGACGCGGGCGCTGGTGGTGGCGTTGTCGGCCACGTAGACCTCGATGGCGCCGGCGGCGAGGCACATCTCGCCGACGGCCTCGTACTCGCGCTCGACCTGGTCGGCGTCGGCGCCGTCGACGGTTATCAGCAGCATCGCCCCGCACTGCTCATACGGCAGCGACTCGTTGAGGTATTGGCACGCGGCGCGGACACTGGCGCGGTCCATGAACTCTATCGCCGTCGGGATCAGGCCGCTTTCGGTCATGATCCGCGGCACGGCGGCGATGGCGTCCTCGGCGGTCGTAAACAGCACCAGCAGGTCCACCGACGACCGCGGCAGCGGCATGAGCTTGAGCGTGATCTGCGTGAAGACGCCCAGCGTGCCCTCCGAGCCGACCATAAGCTGGATCAGGTTGTAGCCGGTGACGTCCTTGACGAGCTTGCCGCCGAGGGCGACTATCTCGCCGGTCGGCGTGACCATCTCCAGGCCGACGACGTAGCGCCCGGTGACGCCGTACTTGACGGCCTTGCCGCCGCCGGCGTTCTCCGCCACGTTGCCGCCGATGTAGCACGTCTCGCGGCTCATCGGGTATCCGGCGTAGAACAGGCCCTTGGGCGCCAGGGCCTCGTTGATGTCCGCGGTGACCACGCCGGGCTCGACGACGGCCATGAGGTTGCTCTCATCGACCTCCAGGATGGCGTTCATTCTATCGACCAGCAGCACGATGCCGCCGCGGACCGGCACGGCCCCGCCCGAAAGCCCGCTGCCTGCCCCGCGCGGCGTAACGGGAATCAGTTCGCGGTTGGCGAGCTTCATGATGGCGGCGATCTCGTCGGCAGAGCGAGGCCGGATGACCGCCTCGGGCATGTGCGCGTAGCGGCGGTCGGGGATCTCGTCGTGGCTGAACGGCTCGAGCGCGTCGGCGTCGCCGAATATGACGTATCGCGCCCCGACGATCCGCCGCAGCTCCTCGACAATCGCGGGCGTCACGGGGTTGTACTTCGTGCCGGTCATGCGGGGATTACGCGTCAATGATCTTGCCGGGGTTGAGGATGTTGTTGGGGTCCAGGGCACGCTTGATCGAGCGCATCATCGCCAGGTTCGCCTCGCCGACGAAGAGGCGCATGTACTGCTTTCTCTTGTGGCCGATGCCGTGCTCGCCGGAGAGCATTCCGCCAAGGCTCGCGGTCAGCTTGTACATTTCCGTCAGGATGTCGGGGAGAGTCGCGTGCCACTTTTCGAGCGTCCACGCGGGATTCATCACGGGCGTGGCGTGGAGGTTGCCGTCGCCGGCGTGGCCGTAGCAGGGGATCTGCACGTCGAAGAGCCGGCTGATCTCGCTGAGGCCCTCGACCATGCGGGGGATGGCGGCGATTGGCACGACGATGTCCTCGAGGCTCTGGTGCGGGCTGATGACCTTGAACGCCTCGGCGATGTTCCGCCGGACCTTCCATATCCGCTCGCTGGTGGTGAAGTTGTCGGCCACGTAGACCTCGATGCATCCCTCGGCCTGGCAGAGCTCGCCGATTGCCTCGTACTCGCGCTCGACCTGTGCGGCGTCGGCGCCGTCGACGGTTATAAGCAGCATCGCCCCGCACTGCTCGTACGGCAGCGACTCGTTGAGGTAGCCGCACGCGGCGTGCAGGGAGGACTTGTCCATGAACTCGATGGCGGTCGGGATTATGCCGCCGGTGGTCATGATCTTCGGCACGGTCGAGATGGCGTCGTCGGCTGTCTTGAACAGAACCAGCAGGTCCACCGACGCCTTGGGACGCGGCATGAGCCTGATGTATATCTTCGTGAAAACGCCCAGCGTGCCCTCCGAGCCGACCATCAGGCCGATGAGGTTGTAGCCGGTGACGTCCTTGACCAGCTTGCCGCCGAGCTGGACTATCTCGCCGGTCGGCGTGACGACCTCCAGGCCGGTGATGTACCGCCCGGTTACGCCGTACTTGACGGCCTTGCCGCCGCCGGCGTTTTCGGCCACGTTCCCGCCGACGTAGCAGGTCTCCAGGCTCATGGGGTAGCCGGCGAAGAACAGCCCCTTGTCGGCGATCGCCTCGTTGATCTCGTTTGTCACCACGCCCGGCTCGACGACGACCTGCATGTTGGCCTCGTCGATCTCCAGTATGCGGTTCATCCGGTCGCACATCAGGACGATCCCGCCGTGGATCGGCACGGCCCCGCCCGAAAGCCCGCTGCCTGCCCCGCGTGGAGTGACGGGGATCATCTCGCGGTTGGCGAGCTTTATTATCGCGGCGATCTCGTCGGCCGAGCGCGGGCGAACCAGCGCCTCGGGCATGTGAGCGTACTGTAGCTCGGCGATCTCGTCGTGGGAGTACGTCTCGAGCTTTTCGGGATCGGCGTAGATTACGTAGAGGGGGCCGACTATACGGCGAAGTTCGGCGGCAATGGAGGGAGTCAGGGGATTGTATTTTGGTGCAATGGTCATGATATACATCCAAAGATAAATCCGAATTTCGAATTTCTAAATCCTAAACAAATCCAAATTTCAAAGCACGAAACTGGCAGTGCCATGCCCTGGCGTTGCGGCGCTGCTATTGAGTCTTTTGGAGAATGGATCCGAAAATACACATCAACTCCGTCGATTCCTGCACCAGAGCATCGCGCTGATGGCACACAGCCTGGTCGGCCCCGACATCAAACAATCGCAGCCAGTAGCAGCTTTCCTTGGATTCCTTGCGACTTATCTTTATCCGCATTCGGAAGTCCTTCTTGCTAAGCGATTCATTGGCCTCGATGTAATTGGCGCCCACCGAGCCCGACGATCGAATGAACTGTCGGGCGTCCTCGATATTCGCTAATGTTCTGGGCAAGAGCTTGACCATCGCCCGAGCTCGTCTGGCAAACTCGAAGGTCCTTTTCTCCAGGTCATACTCTCGTTCCTCAGGCATGTCTCCCATCTTCCCATCCCTTTTTCCATGGTCACAGCTCAGGCAACTGGCCGTTTCTTTATTTGAATTTCGAGTTTTGTGCTTGTTTCGGATTTCGAAATTAGGGATTCGGATTTTTCCTTGCCGCCTTGATCTTCCTCGTCACCACCGGCACAACTTCAAAAAGGTTGCCCACTATTCCGAAGTCGGCCACGCGGAAGATCTGTGCTTCCGGGTCGGAGTTGATGGCGATGACCGTTTCCGACGTCTGCATGCCGGCAAGGTGCTGGATCGTGCCGGAGATGCCAACGGCAAGGTAGAGCTTCGGGCTGACGGTCTTGCCGCTCAGGCCGACCTGGTGCGGGTAGCTCAGCCAGCCTCTGTCAACCACGTCCCGGCTGGCGCCGACGGCGGCGTCGAGCGATCCGGCAAGGTCGTATATCAGGGAGAGGTTCTCACCCCTCTTGATGCCCCGCCCGCACGCCACGACGTTGTCGGCGTCCTGAAGCCCGTGCTCCGATTCATCCGGCACGAAGTCAACGCGGGTGATCCTGCTTTGCAGCAGTTCCGGCGGGGCCGCCAGACGCGTGATCTTGCCCTTTCGCCCCGGCTGCCTGGCCGCGGGCTGGGTCGAACGCGGGCGGACCGTCGCCATCTGCGGGCGGTGGTTGGGAGTCTTGATCGTCGCCAGGATGTTGCCCCCGATGGCTGGGCGGGTCTGGAGAAGGTTGCCCGTTTCCGGCTCGATGTCCAGCACCGTGCAGTCGGCAGTCAGGCCGGCGGAGGTCTTGATGGCGACGTACGGCATGAGCGTTCTGCCGGTCGAGGTCGCGCCGGCAATGACGATCTCCGGGCGGTGCTCCTCGATGAGCTTGATCATGCATGCGGCGTACGGCTCGACGAGGAAGTCAGCCAGTTCGGGCGCCTCGGTCGCGATGACGACATCCGCCCCGCGGTCGATAAGCTCGCGCAGGTCGTCGTCGTCGATATCATGGCCGAAGATGACGGCCGTGAGGGTCACACCACGCTTGGCGGCGAGGTCCAGCCCGCGGGTCAGAAGCTCGTGGCTGATTCGCTGGACTCGCCCGTTGAACTGCTCGGCCAGTATCCAAACACCTTTGTATTCCATAACCTTCCTTTGAGTCGCTTATGCCGCTTATTCCGGTTGTGTCGTTTGTTTTGGCCTTTGCCGCCGGCGGGGGGCGCGGGTCAGATGAGCTTTCGCTGCTTGAGGAAATCCACAAGGGCGTCGGCAGCCTGGTCGATGGACTTCTCGTCGTTGGCGGCGACCATCTGGCACTGCCGGGCCACCTTTGGCCGGAATATCTTGACCACTCGCGTCGGCGAGCCATTGAGGCCGAGGTACTCCTGCTTGACGGTCATGTCCGCCGGGCCGATGGTGTGTACGTCGAGCTTGCGGGCCTTCTGCTTGCCGCCAAGCGTGGGCAGACGCGGGTTGGCGATTTCCTTGACGACGGTGAGCAAGGCCGGGGTCGCAACGTCGAGGACCTCGTAGCCTTCCTCGACGAGCCGCCGGCAGCGGCAGGCGCCGGCTGAGACGCTCTCGACCTTGCTGACGTAGGTTGCGACGGGCAGGTCCAGCCAGGCCGCGATGCCAGGGCCGACCTGTCCGGTGTCGCCGTCGGTTGCCCGCTCGCCGCAGATTATGAGTTGGTAGTCGCCGAGGGTCTTGATCGCCTCGGCCAGGACGTAGCTTGTCGCCCACGTGTCGGACCCGGCGAAGGCCTTGTCGCTGACGAGCACGCCGCCGTCGCAGCCCATGGCCACCGCTTCCCTGATGGCCTTGACGGCCTTGGGCGGGCCCATGGACACGGCCAGAACTTCGCCTCCGTGGGCCTCGCGCAGGCGAATGGCGATCTCGATGGCGTAGAGGTCGAGCGGATTGACGATCGCCTCGACGCCCTCGCGGATCATGGTGCCGGTGGCCTCGTCCATCTTCACGGCGTTGGTCTCGGGCACCTGTTTTACTGGAACGATAATACGCATTGCGACGCTCCTGTGTGCGACAAGAAGGTCCATAGGTTCTGGCTCTCAGGCCTGCCTGTCACGCTCGGGATCCTGCGGACCGGTAGGCAGGTCATAGGGCGGCGAAGAATAATCTTATAGCCCTCGGCCTATGCGCAGTCAAGCCAATGCCGGGGCGATAAAAACGCTGGTTTAGTCTGTGATTGTCCCCGCGCCGGGGCTTACTATGTGCAAGGGTCGTTCGCGGGCGCCAAACCCGCTTGAGTTCGGAAGGAAGAATGATGAAGGCCGCGTTCCTTACAGGCATCCGAAAGATCGAAATCCGCCAGACCCCCGAACCGAAGATCGCCAACCCATCCGACGTCCTGCTTGGCGTCGAAACCGTCGGAGTCTGCGGCAGCGACATGCACTACTACAAGCAAGGCCGCATCGGCTGCCAGATCGTGCAGTACCCGTGGATCGTCGGGCATGAGTGCGCCGGACGGGTTCTGGAGGCCGGACCGGGCGTCACCCACATCCGCCCCGGCGACCGCGTGGCCGTTGACCCGCTGGTCCCCTGCGGCGTCTGCGACCAGTGCCTGACCGGGCGAACCCACACCTGCCGCAACCAGACGTTCCTCGGCTGCCCGGGCCAGGCCCAGGGCTCGCTGGCCGAGCGGCTGGTAATGCCGGAGTCGAACTGTTTTGCCGTGCCGGACGGCATGACGGCGAGGCAGGCGGCACTTGTCGAACCGCTGACGATCTCGCTGTGGGCGCAGAAGCTCAGCGCCCAGGCCGGCGGCGGGTTGAAGATAGGCATCCTCGGGGCCGGGCCGATTGGCCTCGGCGTCCTTGCCGCGTGCAAGCTGGCCGGGCCGTGCATGGTCTACCAGACGGACCTGCTGGACAACCGCCTGACGCTCGCCCGGAAGTTCGGCGCCGACTGGACCGGCAACGCCGGCAAGATGGGCATCGTCAAGGAAATCGCCGCCCTCGAGCCGATGGGCCTGGACGTGGTCTTCGAGTGCGTGGGCCTCCAGGAAACTATCGACCAGAGCCTTGAACTGCTCAAGCCCTGCTGCCAGATGGTGCTGGTGGGCATCCCCTGCCAGGACCGGGCTAGCTTCGACCTCAACCAGATGCGGCGCAAGGAACTCCGCATCCAGAATGTCCGCCGCCAGCTCGAGCAGATCCCGCGCGCCCTGGACATGATCGCCTCCGGCAAGGTCAACGTCGACGCGATGGTCACCCACAACTTCACCATCGACCAGGCCCAGGAAGCATTCGAACTGGTCGCCGATTACCGCGATGGGGTGGTCAAGGCGATGATCAACTTGGTAGCCGGTAGCCGGGGAAAGAAAACTGCGGAATCTGGAACCCGGGAAATGGAACCCGGTAGAAGAAACGGCGGAACCGGAAGAACGCAGAACGGTATTGTGAATATGGAACTCGGAAGCGGGAAAAGCAAGACGGCGGAATCGGGAACCCGGAACCTGAAGTCTGAAGCCTGAAGCCTTTCCCTTGAGGCCTGTTCGCTTCAGCGAGCAGGTTCCGCTGACGGGCGGTTGCACGGAGGCGTATTGGTTCCCATGTGGCGTCAGGGTGTGGGCTTGAGCACCACTCGCAGTGCCTCGCCGCGCTCCATCAACTCGAAGGCCTGGTGGATTTCCGACAGCGGCAGGATGTGGGTGGCGATTTTATCGGCGGGGATTCGGCCGGAGGCAAGCAAGGCCACCGCCGTGGCCACGTGTGCCGGCGTCGAGTCGCTCGTGCCTATCACGCGAAGCTCGTTGTAGTGAATGGCCCGGCTGTCCATCTGGAGGATGTGCTTACCTGCCGGCAGGGAGGCGAACAGGCAGACCGAGCCGCGTTTGCGGATGAGATGCACGGCCTGCTCCTGGGGCGCCGCGGCCGGGGCGGCGACGATTGCCACGTCGGCGCCGATGCCGCCGGTGGCGTCCTTGACGATTGCCGCGAGGTCCTGGCTGTCGGGGTTGACCAGGATGTCGCAGCCGAAGCCCTCAGCCATCGCAAGGCGCCGCGGGCTTACCTCGGAGAGGATGATTTGGGCGGCGCCCATGGCGCGAGCGACGCAGGCGTTGATAAGCCCCATTGGCCCTGCCCCGAGGACCACGACCGTGTCGCCCTCGCGGACGGAGCAGTTTTCGACGCAGTTGACGGCGCAACTGACCGGTTCGGCCAGGGCCGCGTGCTCGGCCGGCAGGTGCGGCGGGACTCCAACCACGTGCCCGTTGACCAGGGCTCGCTCGGGGATGACGACGAACTCGGCCATGCCGCCGGGGTAGGAAAAGCCCATGGGCGCCAGGTTGGCGCACACGTTGGGCCAGCCGCGGCGGCAGTATTCGCACTGGCCGCAGGAGATGGTCGTGGCCATGACCACTCTGCCGCCGACGGACAGGCCAGCGGACTTGGCGGCCGGGCCGATCCGGCGGATGATTCCGGTGAACTCGTGGCCCATCGTCAGCGGCGGCTTGATCCGCGGGTTGCCGACTTTTGAGCTTTTGAGGTCCGACCCGCATACGGCGCAGGCGTCGACCTGGACGAGCATCTCCGCCTTGCCGCACTCGGCAGTGGGCACCTGCTCGACGCGGACGTCGCCCGGCGCGTGAAAGACGACGGCTTGCATCTTCTCACTCATTTGTTGACCGATCCTTGCTGCACATGTAGTTCTTCAAACACGTCGTCGTGGATTTCATCAGCCCAAATCCGAATCTCGAAGCACGAAATCCTAAACAAATCCAAAGCACGAAATTCGAATGACCAAAACCACGCCACGGCGGCTCGAGTCGCCTAAGGCACGACCGCGCCCCTGGCGGGCGTTTTGAATTTTGGGTTTTGCCGTTTTGAATTTGTTTCGGATTTCGTGCTTCGGATTTCGAATTTGCCGGAAGGCTATTTTCTTACCCACGACCTCAATACGTCGCCGTCGGGTCAGCCGGGGCGTTCTCGCAGATGGCCTTGGTCCCGCCGGCCGTGCCGAGCCGCGTGCAGCCCTGCTCGAGGAAGCTCACAGCCACGAGGTAGTCCCGCACGCCGCCGGAGGCCTTGACGCCCATTGTCGCCCCGACGGTCTTGACCATGACTTCGATGGCCTCGGGGGTCGCCCCTGGCCCCACGTCGGCGAAGCCGGTGGAGGTCTTGACGAAGCTCGCGCCGGCGTCCCGCGCGATCTGGCAGGCCTTGGCGACCTGGTCGAGCGTCAGGTATGTCGATTCCAGGATGACTTTCACCGGCACGCCCTTGGGCTTCGCCTCGGCCACGACGCCGGCTATGTCCCGCTTGACCCACTCGTGGTCGCCGCTGAGGAACTTGCCGATGTTCATGACCATGTCCAGTTCCTTGGCGCCGTCGGCGATGGCGAGTTTCGCCTCCAGGGCCTTGGTTTGGGGCTTGTGCGCGCCGTGCGGGAAGCCGACGACGGCCGAGACGTCGACGCCGCTGCCGGCCAGTTCCCTGGCGGCCAGGTGTACGTCCGACGGGCGGACGCACACGGTGGCGACGTTGTACTTCTTGCCCAGCGCGCATGCCTCGATGATGTCCTTGTCGGTCATGTTGGGCTTCAGGGCCGCGTGATCGAGGGTCTTGGCAATTCTTCCCTTGGTCCACTTCATTTGGATTCTCCGGACTCAATGGCTGCAATAATGTCTCGGCAATATGCCAGAAAGCAGAGAGGGGATAGTAGACCGCGGGAGAGCGGATTCTGGCTTGATTCGCGAGAAGTCCGTGTCGTCTACTCTCTACTTTCTCCTGCTCTCCTGCTCTAGCTGCGTGCAATCAGCACGCAGCTCAGTGCATCTCTCTTCCGCCGGTGATGTTGATGGCCTGGCCGGTCATGTAGTCTGCGCCCTTGCTTGCCAGGAACACCGTTACCGCCACCACGTCCTCGACGCTCGCCAGACGCTTCAGCGGGACCTTCGAGGTGAACTTCTTGACGATCTCCTCGATGGGCAGCTTCATGTTCTCGGCGTAGTCGGCCGAGACGTTCTGCCAGACGCCCGTGTCGGCCGTGATGCCCGGACAGACGCAGTTTACGTTGATGTGGTAGTCCGCCAGCTCGAACGCCAGCGCCTGCGTCAGGCCTATGATTGCGGCCTTGGCGGCCGAGTAGGCGCTCATCAGCGCCGAGCCCGTCTTGCCGGACTTGCTGGAGAAGTTGACGATCTTTCCGCCGCCGCGGGCCTTCATGATCGGCACGACCATCTTTGTGAACAGGAACGTGCCCTTGCAGTTGACCGCGAACACGAAGTCCCAGTTCTGCTCGGACATGTCCTCGACCGCGCCGCCCCTGCCGACGGTGCCGGCCACGTTGATCAGCACGTCGATCCGGCCGCCGAAGGCCGCCTTGGCTGCCTCGACGACCTTGGCGACCTGGTCTGCCTTGGTGCAGTCGGCCGCCAGGGCCTTGCACTTTGGACCGAGTTCCTTTGCGATGGCGTCGAGCCTGGCCTGGTCGAGGTCGGTGATGAACACGCCGGCGCCCTGCTCGCACAGGCGCCGGGCCAGACCCTTGCCGATAGCCCCCGCTGCCCCGGTAACCAGGGCGACTTTGTTGTCGAACTCCACGGGGGTCTCCTTAGCTTCGCTTAATGTTCAATGCTCAATGCTCAATGGACAATACTCAATGGACAATGGGCAATGTTCAACTTACTGCCAGCCGGCTTCTGCCAACTGTCAACTGTCAATTGTCAACTGCCAACTGCCTTCCGGCTACTGGCTACTCCCCGATCTTAACAACCGACAGCGTATGCGGCTTATCGTAGGTGTTGCCGGCCAGGGGCAGGTCGATGTTGGAAACGTAGACTTTGCCGTCGCGGACGCACGGCTCGCTGGGCCGGTCGAGCGACCCGTCGGCGCCGTCAGTGTTGCCGTTCCTGGCGATTGTGGTCACCTTGCCGGTGGCGAGGTGTACGCGGTGAATGGCGTTGCCCAGGAAGTCGGCGATGTACACGTCGCCGGTCTTGCGGTCAACGCTAAGCCCGTCGCAACTCATCATGCCCTGGCCCTTGGCGACGACCTTCCAACTGACGACCTTGCCGTCGGCGCCCATCCTGCCCCGAATGAGTTGGGCGTCGCCGAAGTTGCAGATGACCATGTTGCCCTGGTTGTCGAAGCCAAGGCCGTTGGCGCCAACCTGCCAGTCCTTGTTCTTCGTCGTGAAGTGAATCGCAAGGTGCGGGTCGGCCAGGCCCGGCTTTACCTGGTATGGCTTGTCGCCCGACAACTCGGAAATCTTGAAGCCGTACACGCCGCTGGGGATCGGGTAGGCCTTGGGGTCGAGCTTGCTGTCACAGACATAGATCATGTCGCCGTGTGCGGCCAGGCCGTTGGCCATCACCAGACCGGTGACCACCACCTCGACCTTCTGGGCCTTGCCGTCCTTCATCACCACACGCAAGACCCGCGACTTGTGCTCGTCGGTGACGAAACCCTGGCTGTCGGAAATGTACAGGTTGCCGTCCGAGCCGACCGCCACGCCGAGCGGGATGGCCCGCTTGGTGTCCGGATGCACGGGAAGCTTTACTATCTCGGTGATCTCGTCCGTCGGGCTGATGCTCAGCATCACGGCCGGGTAGTTCGGGTCGTTGATGTTCGGCACCGAGAGGATGATGTTGTTGGTCTTAGGATCGACGGTCATGCCGTCGGGCGTGTTGTACTTCTCGGGCAGGTTTATCGCGATCTTTGGATTGCCGATGTTTGCCTCGCCGAGGTTTGCCTCGCACCCGCCGGCGAGCATCGCGGCGCCCAGCAGGGCCGCGGCGAGAATGGTGGTGATTGTCCTGGTCATAGGTGTTCTCCTTTTTCACTTGTGGTGTATTCTGTCGCCCCTTCGGGGCTCGTATTCCTTTAGGGACCCGCATCCGGGGGTTCCCTTCGGTCACCCCCGGCCAAATGCTATCGGCCCTTCGGGCCTAATCCAGGTTCCGAGTTCCGAGTTCCGAGTTCCCTCTTTTCCTAACTACTACTTCCTGACTACTACTTCCTTTCTTTTCACCGCCACGCCAGCTCGGCCCATGTCTTCGCGAGGGCTTTGAGTATCTTGTTATAGGCGGCGAGTTTGGCCTTGTAGGTTTTGGCCAGGGCCTTGTTTGGCTCATGTCGCCGGCCGATGCGGACCATCGCCGCTGTGGCGGCGGGGAAGCTTTCATAGCACCCGGCCGCGACGGCTGCACAGATCGCCGCGCCGAGCGCGCCTAGCTCCGTGCCGTCCGGTATTTCCACGGGCACCTGGAAGATATCGGCGAACATCTGTGCCCAGACCTTGGATCGCGCGCCGCCGCCGGTCAGGCGGATGCACTTGGGCATCTTGCGGTACTTCAGGAGCTTCTCGACGTGCCAGCGGTGCGAGAAGACCACGCCCTCGTAAAGGGCCCGCACGACGTGAGCCCGCTTCTGCCACCCGTCCAGGCCGATCAGGCACGCCTTGGCGTCCGGATGGACGTTCGAGCCGTAGAGGAACGGCAGGAAGATCAGCCCGCAGTCGCCGGGGCTTGTGGAGGCCACCAACTCGTTGCACACGTCGTACACGCTTTGGCCGGCCTGGGCGGCGGCTGCCCTCTCGGCCTGGAAGAACTCGGTGACCAGCCATTCGAGGTTGCTGGCTGACGTGGCTGAGCCCTCGAGCATCAGGTAGTAGCCATCCATCGCGTAGCAGGTTGTCATGAAGACCCCATCGTCGGTCACCGGCGTGCGGGAGATGTACTGATTGTTGCCCCACGTGCCGGCCACCATGCAGAGTTGGCTCTCGTCGGTGATGGCGGAGGACAGGGCGCACGCGTCGATGTCGAACAGCCCGCCCGCCACCGGCGTGCCGGCGGCAAGGCCCGTCTCGGCGGCGACCTCGTCCGTCACCGTGCCGCAGATGTCGGCAGAGCGGACCAGCGGGGGCAGCAGGCCGCGCATCTCGCCGATTCCGAATGCGTCGAGAATGGCCTGGTCGTAGTCCGCCTTGCCGACGTTCAGCAGGCTCGTGCCGGACATGTCCGTAATCTCGGCCGCGATCTTACCGGTCAGGCGGAAGCGGATGTAGTCCTTGGCCATCAGGATCCACCCGGCCTTTTTCATGGCCTGCGGCTCGTTGTCCCGCAGCCAGGCCAGCAGGGCGTTTGGCTGGGCGGCCCAGATGCTCTGCATGGTTCTGGGGCGGATCTTCTTGTCGAGGCCGGCGGCGATCCACTTGTCGCTGTATGCCCGCGCGCGGGCGTCGGTGGAACTGATGGCGTTGCGGACAGGGTTTCCCTGCTTGTCGACAAGGTAAAGCCCGTTGCCATGCCCGGCCGAGGCTATGCAGACGATGTCCGCGGGGTCTATTCTGGCCGTTGCCAGGACATTTCGGATGCTCTCGGCTGTGGCCGCCCAGGAGGCCGTCATGTCCATCTCGCTCCAGCCCCGCTGCGGCGTGAGCGCGTCGATCTTCCGGCTGGCGACGGCGACTTCGTGGCCGTCAAGCGTGAACAGGGCCGCCTTGGCGACGGTGCAGCCGTTGTCGGTTCCGAGCAAATACTTTGGCATGGCTGTCTCCGGTGAAGCCGTCATGCGCGGCTAAACCCGCGTGGCCGGGGCCTTGGCTGTCTCGTGGCGGAAGAGGATGCTCATGGCGATCATCAGCACGACGGACGACAGGACGGTGATCTGCCAGATGGGGCCCCAATTGTGGGTTACATTCTCCACACCCGCCACGATTGTCTTTGTGGTGTAATATTTGAGGAGCCATCCGTTGAAGAAGTTGCCTGTCACCATGCCTACGCCGAAGGTTATCAGGAACATCAGCCCCTGTGCCTGGGCCCGCAGTTCCTTGGGGGCGTGCTTGTCCACGTAGACCTGTCCGCCGACGAAGAAGAAGCCGAAGATCACGCCGTGGACGAGGATCGCGCCGAAGTACATCCAGTTCTGGCTGTACCAGTCGCCGCCGAGGAACAGCAGGTAGCGGACGACCAGTGCCATCAGGCCGACCACCATAGTCCATTTGACGCCAAGCCTCATCAATGCCAGCGGGACCAGCAGCATGGCGAACATTTCGACGGCCTGTCCCCAGCCCATCGTGACGGTGATGTACTTGAAGTGCTGGTCTTCGAGGAAGACCGAGCCATAGGACCAGTAGATTGAGAAGGGGATCATCACCAGCGTGGAGATGATGATAAAGATGGCGAAGTTGGGATCCTTCATGAGCGAGAATGAGCGGAGCCCCAGCGCGTCGATGATGGAAGCCTTCTGCCCCTTTGCCGGCGGGGGGGTGTTCGGCAGGGTAAGGGCGACGATGGCCGCGACAAGGCCCGTGCCGGCGCCGCAGAGGAACGGAATCATCGTGCCGTCGATCTTGAACGCCTCACCGGCCTGGTTGCGGAACAGTACTCCCGCCACGATGCTGAACAGGCCCGCGGCCACCCAGCCGATGGAGCCGAACACGCGGATCTGCGGGAACTTCTCTGCCGGGCTGTGTGTCATGGCGATCGAGCTGGTCAGGCCCCACGTGGGCATGTAGCAGAGTTGCTGAACGATCAGGAGCACGACCACCATAGTCGGGTCGGTAATCTGCGAGATCGCCACCAACAGCACGGCGCTGAGCAGGTTGAGCACGGCCAGGACCTTTTGGCTGGCGAAGTGCCGGTCGGCGATCATGCCGACCAGAGGGGAGGCCAGGCAGCCAAGGGCTTGCGAGCTCATCGCCAATGCCCACCACGTGCCGGTTACGCCGATGTTCTTCAGATACACCGCCATCGACACAAAGAACACGGCGAACATCATGAACTGGAGGAACATCATGAGGCTCAGTCGGATTCGTGTGTCCAGCGGCATGCCGGGCTTGTCGATTCTGTCAGCGATGTCTTCTACCATTTCATGACTCCATGCAAGTAGACCCTTGTATGTACTGCCCGTCCGCGACCGTCGCGGGCGGGTGCTTACGAAACGAACGATAACGGCACAAGACCGCTAGACTTCAACATTTCGGCCGCAAGACGTCAACACTTTGCTTCAGACAACAGGCTTCAGGTATCCCGAGGATTCGCCGCGACCTGAAAACCGCAACTCGTACGTCCGGCTTCGGCCGCGAAAATCGGGGACAGACACCTGCGCGGCCAAACAGCCCCGGCGCGCCGGGGCTCCGGAGTCAGTCCCCATTTTCGCTCCCGGTTCCTGGTTCCAGGTTCCGCTTTTTTCTTTTCCCGGCTACCGGCTACTGGCTCCCGGCTCCTGGCTCCTACCTCATCATCATTCCGCCGGTGGCGTCAAGAGTCGTGCCAGTCATATAGCTGGCGCGGTCGCTGGCCAGGAACGTCACGATGTCCGATATCTCTTCAACCGTGGCGATCCGGTGCAGCGGGATGCGGGCTATGTACTTGTCCTCGTCGGCTGCCAGGCGACCGGCCACCATCTCGGTGCGGATCATGCCCGGCGCGACGGCGTTCACGTTGATGCCCTTGCCGGCGACCTCGCGGGCCAGGGCTCGCGTCATCGAGACCACCGCGCCCTTGGAGCTGTCGTAGGGCAGGTGCCCGCTGGTCGAGCCGAGAAACGCCGCCTGCGAGGCGATGTTGACGATCCGGCCCATGCGGCCCTTCTCCAGCAGCCGGCGGACGAACTCGCGGCACGCGATGAACGTCCCGGTGACGTTCACCTGGAAGACGTAGTTCCACTCGGCCTCAGTGTACTTGGTGATCGGCCCGCTGGCCAGTGCGGCGGCGTTGTTTATCAGCACGTCAATCGGGCCGAGCTTCCGCTCGACGAGCTCGAACATCGCCAGGATGTCCGCCTCGCTGGCCATGTCGCCGCCAACGGCCAGGGCGGCGGCGCCGTGGCGGCCGGCGATCTCGGCGACCACGGCGTCGGCCTCGGCGACGAGGTCTATGCCCTTGGCGGCGTTGTGAAAATAGTTGACCGCGACCTTGGCGCCCTCGGCCGCCAGGCCAAGGCAGATCGCCTTGCCCAGCCCACGGGAGCCGCCGGTCACCAGAACCACCTTGTCAGTAAGTCGCATGTCCACGAGTCATGTTCCTCGTTGCTGAAGAAGGCTTCAGATTCCAGATTTCAGATTCCAGATT
>CAYOBS010000004.1:0-28516 GCA_964402305.1 uncultured Planctomycetaceae bacterium
TGCGAGCATGGCGGTGAGGCTCAACACTGTTCGTTTCATGGCTTCTCTCGCTTCCTATGTAAGGGTTCATCCGCCGGCTACGTTGTCTCGACGTATCGCCGGCGGCAGCGAAAAGTATAGCGCCGCCGGCGGCCGCACGCAAGGGAGAGCCATATGATGTGGCAAAATCCCGAAAATGCGAGAAAAGTCCCAAACCACAAACGCCAAGCCTCAAGAGGCCACACGGAGCGTACGCGAATGAAGCCCAGGGACAGCAATCCCTGGATGAAAGATTGGCTCTTGTGGACATTATGAGACTTTGCGGGAACCGGCGGGCCGGCGAGTGCGTCAAAAGGCCGGCGGGCTGGCGCGGCCTGTGGTGGTCTTGGCGCCGAGCGTGGCGGTCCAAGGCAGGCAAATGGAAAAAGTTTGGGCGCAAGGCGTAGGGTGAAGTATAATCCAGATTGCCGCAGCCTTTGCGGGTGAAAGAAGGTAAGTTGGCTCTCCGCGAATGCATCAGGCCGGCACACAATGGGCTGGCGGGAACGTTGAATATGCTCGACACCAGACGCTTACGACGCACGCGGCTCGAAGCCACGTCGCCCGTGTGCGCCTGGGTTGTGGCGGGTGTGACGCTGGCCGCGGCGGCGGTCTGCCAAGGACTGCTGGCTTTGGCCCTCCAAGAAGCAGTCGCCGAAGATATTCAGGTCCAGGCTCAGGTCCAGGCCATAGCCCAGGCCCGGGCCGCTCGGGTCGTACCCAGGCAAACAAGGTCGGACGCATCTTCGCCATTGTCGGGTCCGCCGCCGCTTATGCATGTCGACGATGAGATGGCAGGCTATCTCCGCACGGCGGGCGAGGAGATCAAGGCCGGCAAGTACGACCAGGCCATCCAGATCCTCCAGGCCCTTATCCAGCGTCCCGAGAGCGGCTTCTACGCCGAGGGGTCCAACCGCTACGTCTCGATGCGGATCAAGGCCAACGAGATGGTCGCTGCGATGGGCGACAAGGGGCTTAATCTCTACCGTGCGCTCTACGACCCGCAGGCCAAACGGCTCTACGACGAGGCGATGGCCTCGGACTGCCCGGAACTGAACCTCCGGCGCCTGGGCGAGCGATACCTGCACACCACATGGGGCCCCAAGGCCCTGGAGACGCTGGCGGAGGTGTACTTCGACCGCGCCCGCTTCGCGCAGGCGGCGGGCTGCTGGCGGCAACTGCTTTCCGGCACGGCCACGGGGCCCGGTCGCGGGGTGATACTGGCCAAGATCGCCGCCGCGCTTAGCTTGGCCGGGCAGGCCGAGGAGGCCCGGCTGGCCGCCGAGCAGGTCCGCAAGGACTACTCCAACGTCTCGGTCGAACTGGGCGGGGCAAGCGAGAGCCTCGTGGCGTTTCTCGACCGGGTGGCAAAGCTCGGCCCGCCGGCCTCGGACGAGAATTCCGGCAGCCCGTCCGGGTGGCCCGGGCTGGGCGGCCTGGCTGGCGGGCTTGGGCGGATGAGCGAGTGCGACGTAGTGCTGGCCCCGCAGGTGCAGTGGCCCAGCCAAAAGCCGGAGGACCTTGCCGGGGAGGACGTGACGAGCCGGCTCCAGGCGGGCGGGGCGATGTACCTGTCGAGCCCGGGAATGGTCTACCAGAGCAGCCGGCCCGGCCGGAGCGTGATTCGCCTCCGCGACGGGCATCTGCAAATGCGGACCGCGGTCAACAACGGCAGCTCGTACGGCAGGTCCACCGCCGCCGGATCGGAGACCGTCCTGCCGCCGATGCTCCATCCCGTGGCGGCGGATGGGCGGGTGTTCATCCGCGCCGAGGAGCGGGTTCTGTCGCTGGACATGCTGACCCTGGGCGACGCCTGGGAGTCGGTGTCGCTGCCGATGGTCCGCAAGCTCAACAGGTTGCCGAACACGGGTATCTATTTCGGCATCGGCTCCCAGTACATCGGCGACAACGGGCGATACGCCATGACCATCGGCGGCGGCAAGGTGTTCACCGTCTACGACTTCCTGCCAAACGGCAATAATCTTCGATACATCCGCCAGCAGGCGGGGGCAGTTGCGGACCTCGACGAAGGCTCGCGCATGGCGGCCATGAGCATCAAGGGACAGTGTACGGTGCTCTGGAGCGTCGGACGCGGCAGCGGCGACAACGAGGTGCTGCGCGGCGGCATGTTCCTCACGGCCCCCACGTACAGTGCGGGCCGGCTGTACGCGGTCGCGCATTACCTGGAGTCCTACGTGCTGGTTTGCCTGGACGCCGAGACGGGCAAGCTGATCTGGCGGTGCTCGATAGCCCAGGCGCCGGTCATGGCGGGCGGAATGTCATACCAGCTCGGCGCCGAGGCCCGGTTGGCGGTCGGCAGCCCCCCGGCCGTGGCCGACGGCAGGGTGTACGTGACGACTAATGCCGGCGCCTTGGCCGCGATGGACGCCGAGACCGGCGAGCCGATCTGGGGCTACCAGTATGACAGCAGGATCAACGTTTCATCCGGAAGTTCCATGCAGGGGTTCTATTCGGGGCGTATGGGGGTGTGGATGCCGGGCAACCCGCTGATAGTCTCTCGCGGGCTGGTGGTCTGCCTGCCTGCCGACAGCGACTCGGTCCTGGCCCTGGACGCCGAGACGGGCCAGCCCAAGTGGTCCAAGAGCCGGCGGAGCCAGTTCGACCTGACGGCCATCGACGCCGACAGAATCCTGCTCAGCGGCCAGGGGTTGCTGGTGTATCGCATCTCCGACGGGTCCCAGTTGAACGCTGCCGACGGCAAGGACCTGGGCGACATGGACATCTTCGGCCGGCCCGCCGTGTCTAAGCGGCGGGTGCTGGCAAGCTCGCTGGGCAAGATCTATTCGATGGACCTCAAGACGTACGCGATCGGCACCATGGAGCTTGCCAAGGCCAGCGGCATGCTGGGCAACCTGGTCAGCGTCGACGGCAAGCTGATGGCCAGTTCGATGCTGGGCATCTGCACGTACTTCAGCTACGACCTGGCCCATGCCGAGTTGACCCGGCGGATCGAGCAGAGCACCCCCGAACTGCGTTCGCCGCTTCTGCTCCAGCGGGCCCAGTTGGCCTTCGACGCAAAGCGACTCAGCCAGGCCCTGGAGGACCTGCTGGCCTGCCGGAAACTCGCCGACGACCTGCATGACGACCGGACCGCCTCGCAGTTGCCGCACCTCTTCTACCGGACCTACGTCGCGCTTGGCAACCACGCCGCCAATGACGACGAGATGAAGAGAATGTTCGACATGGCCGGCGCCATCGCCTCCACCGCCCAGGAAAAGGCCCACATGAAGCTGCGCATGGCCAAGTACTTCGAGCGATCCGGGCAGTATGACCAGTCGGCCGCGATTGCGCAGGAAATAGCCGAGACGTACGGCGACGAGGATCTCGTTGACGTTGACATCGGCCCGCATGCGGACGATTCCGTCCGATTCAGCCAGGGCCAGATGACCCAGCCGGGCAAGAAGATAGCCGGCGACTACATCCACAAGCTCATCGAGATATACGGGCGCGGCTGCTACGAGCAATTCGACGCCCAGGCCAAGGCTGAGCTTGACGCGGCCCGCGCCGAGGGCAGTCCCGAGCGCATCCTTGCCGTCGAGAAGCGCTGGCCCGCCAGCGTCTGGGCGGACGATTCGCTGTTTTACTGCGCCGAGGCCGGGTACCTCAAGGCCGGGAAAGACCCCAACTCCGGCGAGGTCGATCTGGCCGACGCCTGCCGGCAGCTCGACCGCGTATTTCGCTCGGCCGACAGCCCGCTTCGCGTCTCGGCCGGGGCCGCGCTGGCAGTCATATACACGCGAGGCCAGTGGCGCACGAGCGCCCGCAACGTGATCGCGGACCTGCAAAAATGCGACGGCGAGACGATTGTGTCGTTCGCCGACATCCAGGGCAAGCTCGGCGATGTGCTCAAGCAGATCGAGTCCGGCCAGGGCGAGCTGTCGGATCGGCCCCTGGCAGACGTGAGCATAATCCGCCCGCCGCTGGTCGAGAAGTTCGCCCTGAAGGGCGAGGCCACCCACATCCTGTTCGACCAGGACTACCAGCCACTGCGGGTGGATGACCGCGTCGCGATGATCTCCGAGGGCGACGCGATCATGCTCAACGTCGCCGGCGACCGCGGCGAGGCCGAGTGGAAGACCCCCGCCGGGATCGACCGCACCGGCGCCGACCGCTACGCGTCCTTGCCGCCGGGCATGAGGCTCATGGGCGCGCTCAGCCGCGACAGGCGGATACTTGTCATCGCCGACCGAAAAAGCGCCCGCGGCATCGACGTCAATAACGGCAAGATCGGCTGGAACGCCGAGTACGCCGGCGGCGAGGTCGGCCTCGGCTCGTTCTACTGCATGGGCGCCGGCCAGGGCGTGCTGGTGCTGGCCGACACCGCCGGAAAGGTCATCTGCCTGGACCTGGCCAACGGCAAGAAGCTGTGGCAGAACGTCCTCATCGGCGGGCGAAGCCGCCTGCCTCTCGGCCCGCCCCGCATCGGCGGCGGGCTGGTCCTGTTCCGCACCGACGGAGGCAGGACCGTTACGGCCTTGAGCCTGTCGCGCCAGGGCCGGGTCGTTGGAAGCTGGACCGGCAAGCAGTCCTCCGACGTCGCCATGACGGAGGATGGTATTCTGCTGATGATGATCGACGGCGAGTTGACGGCCCGCGAGGCTGACAGCCTCGACAAGCCGATATGGAAGGTCAGTTACGACGCCAACAAGAATCCCGGCATCATCGGCGTAACCGGCGACATGCTGGCCGTGGCGAGCGACGCATCGGGCGGGGCCGTGGACGTGCTGAGCATACTTGGCGGCGGGCGCAAGCTGGCATCGCTGGCCCCGGGGCCAATCGAAGGCTTGCCGGGCATCGCCATAGAGGCGGCCTTCGATGGCGGGCAGCTCTTCATGCTTTGCGCGGCCGGGCTTAACACGCCGCGCCGGAGCCAGTACGGGCAGATGACCACCGCACGCGGACTGTGCCTCCAGAAGTTCAACCTTGCCGACAGCAAGCGGCTCTGGAGCAGGGACATCGAGAACACGGCGATGTACTACCCCAACGTGCTGCCAATGGTGGTGGGGCGAAACCACGTGGCCGTCTCGGCCAGGCACAGCCAGTCCGGCCAGAGCTGCTACGTGCATGTAATCGAGTCGCAGACCGGGCAGGACGTGCAAAAGGTCGATCTGCGGAACGCCGCGGCCGACATCAACGGGCAGCGCCGGCGGCTGGCCATGGGTCCGCCGGTAATGACCAACGGCCGGCTTGTCGTCGAGACGGCCGAAGGAGTGAGCGTTAATGGAGAGAAATAGTCGCGCGGGCTTTGCCCGCGAATGTCGCGCGGGCTTTGCCCGCGAATGTTCAAATGCTCAATGTTCAATGCTCAATGCGGGCGCAGCGGCACGGCGCGGGCGTTGGCGCGCGGCGGCGGCGGCTTTCTCGGTCGCGGTGCTGTGCCTTGCGAGCACACCCGCCGCCAGGGCCGAGCCTCCGGGGCCGGTGCTGCCGGAGATGATGGACGCCAAGACCGTCCAGTGCATCGACAATGGGCTTAACTACCTCGTCAAGACGCAGCGAGCCGATGGGAGTTGGCTCAACAGCGGGGGCTACGGAACCTATCCGGCGGCGATGACCGCCCTGGCGGGCCTGTCGCTGATGGCCGGCGGCTCGACGGCCGAGACCGGGCCCTACAGCCGCAACGTCACCAGGGCCATGAACTACCTCATCCGCATCGCCAAGAGCCAGAACGATGGGCTTCTCAGCGGCCCCGGCAGCGAGGGCCGGAGCATGTATGGCCACGGTTTCGGGATGCTTTTCCTGGCCCAGTGCTACGGCACGGAGCTTGACCGCGAAACAGGCAAGGATCTCCGCGATGTGCTTGACAAGGCCGTGGCGGTCACCGTCGCCTCGCAGTCGGACCTCGGCAAGCAGAACAACAACGCCGGCGGGTGGATTTACACGCCGACGACCAAAGGCGACGAGGGCTCGGTTACCGTCACGCAGCTCCAGGCGCTGCGGGCGTGCCGCAACGCGGGGATAAAGGTGCCCAAGTCCACCATAGACCGAGCAGTGGCGTACCTCAAGTTCTGCCAGATGCCCGACGGCGGGATATGCTATTCCGCCCAGAGCCGGGGCCAGTCGCGCCCGGCGATTTCCGCGGCCGCCATCGCGTGCTTCTACGCCGCGGGGGTCTACGACCGCCAGACCGGCGGGGCCGGCGCGGAGGCGGAGATGGTCGAGAAGCTCGTCAACTACGTCCGCGGGCAGGTCGGCACGGAGTCCTCGGCGTGGGGCGGGCACTATTTCTACACGCATCTTTACCTTGCCCAGGCGTGGTATCAGCGCGGAGGCAAGGACTGGCAGGGCTACTACCCGCACATTCGCGAGCGGCTCATGAAGATGCAAAGCCCCGATGGAAGCTGGAACGGAGACAACGTCGGCACGACGTACGGAACGGCAATTGCGACGGTCATCCTCCAGTTGCCGTACAACTACCTGCCGATCTACCAGAAGTAGCGGGGAAATGTTCAATGTTCGAATGTTCAATGCTCAATGTTCGAATGTTCAATGCTCAATGCCAGGAAACGCCACGATAACGCGAAGCCTTTGGAGTGAAGTGACAATCGCCACGAAAACGCGAAGCCTTTGGAGTGCGGTGGCAGAGTCCTGCGTAGCTTCAGCGAAGCAGGACGGCGACACCGCTTTCGCTGGGACTGTGGCAAGATTTTGCGCACAGGCGCGATCGAAAGCGGTCCCGGCGCGCCGGGAGCGTCCCGATGAATCGGGACTCTGCCGCCGCACCTGCCTGCCGGCAGGCGGGCTCCAAAGGGCAAGCCGCTTGCCGAGCTGAAGCCTGAAATTTGAAATCTGAAATCTGAGATCTGAATGTGAAATCTGAAACCTGAAGCCTTTTGAATACTAGGAGAACGACGTGAGCGAGTTGAACGAATCGACCACCAGCGGACAGGACCTCACCGGCGAAGAAGTCCGTTCGGCCCAGCGGCTGACGGACGCCTACCAGGCGATCCGCAAGGAAATGGCCTGCGCCATCGTGGGCCAGGAGGCCGTGCTGGAAGAGCTGATGATGTGCATCTTTGCCCGCGGCCATGCCATACTCGAAGGCGTGCCGGGCCTGGCAAAGACGCTGATTGTCTCATCCCTGGCACAGTGCCTGGACCTGCACTTCGCGAGAATCCAGTTCACCCCGGACCTGATGCCATCGGACATCACCGGCACCGAGGTCATCCAGGAAGACCGCGCCACCGGCACCCGCGGGTTCAAGTTCCTCCGCGGGCCGATCTTCAGCAACGTCATCCTCGCCGACGAGATTAACCGCACGCCGCCCAAGACCCAGGCGGCCCTGCTGGAAGCCATGCAGGAGCGGCAGGTCTCCGTCGGCGGCAAGCAAATGCCCATGATGGACCCGTTCTTCGTGCTGGCCACGCAGAACCCCATCGAGCAGGAGGGCACTTACCCGCTGCCCGAGGCCCAGCAGGACCGGTTCATGTTCAAGATCTTCGTCAACTATCCCAGTTGGGACGAGGAGTTCGACATAGTCCGCCTGACCACGGCCGTCCAGCAGGTCCAGCTCCGCAAGGTGCTTTCGGGTGCGGACATCATTGCTCTCCAGGGCATCATCCGCCGCGTCCCTGCCGCCGACCACGTCATCCAGTACGCGATGCGGCTGGTGCGGGCGACGCGAGTCCACGAGGACCAGGTCCCGGACATCATCCGCAACTACGTGAGCTGGGGGGCAGGGCCTCGTGCCTGCCAGTACCTCATCCTCGGCGGCAAGGTCCGCGCCGTGCTCAACGGGCGATATCACGTGTCCACGGATGACATCCAGGCCGTGGCCAAGCCCGTGCTGCGGCACCGGATCATCACCAACTTCAACGCCGACGCCGAAGGCTACACCGTTGACAAGCTGGTCGATAAGCTGCTGGAGATCATCCCCGCCAAGACCAGCACCATAGCAACCAATCCCGCCACACGCGGGGCGGTGGCGAAGTAGATTGCGGATTGCGGATTGCGGATTGCGGAATGAAGAAGGGCAAACGCATCGACAGTGCGAAGCCTTTGGAGTGCGGCGTCAAGCCCCGACGGAGTCGGGGCGCACACGCCGCTTTGGCTCGTGCGCGGACAGAATGCGACGCACGGGCGCGATCCAAAGCGGCGAGGTCGGCCCTGTGGGCCTCGTCGCCGCACTCCAAAGGCTTCGCGTTCTCGGTAGTGCCAAGTATATATATGAAATGCGTCGCCGCACTCCAAAGGGCAAGCCTTTGCGATGCTTTCCTTGTTTTCCGCCGGCCCTTGCGGGCCTGAGTAGTCGGACATAAATAATGCCAAAAAGCACAGTCGAAGAGTTGAAGAAGTACCTGGACCCGAAGGTCCTCTCGAAGATCACGCGCCTGGACCTCCAGGCCAGGCTGGTCGTCGAGGGGTTCATCTCGGGCCTGCACCGCAGCCCGTTCCACGGGTTTTCCGTCGAGTTCGCCAGCCATCGCGAGTATTCCCCTGGGGACGACATCAAGCACATCGACTGGAAAGTCTTAGGCAGGACGGACCGCTACTACATCAAGCAGTACGAGGAGGAGACCAACCTCAAGGCCACGTTCCTGGTCGATGTCAGCGAGTCGATGCGGTACAAGGCCGACCGCCGCGACTCGATGACCAAGTACGAATACGCCGCGGCCGTCGCGGCCTCGCTGGCATTCCTTCTGCTCCAGCAGCAGGACGCGATTGGCCTGGCCGTCTTCGACGAGGACCTTCGCACGTACCTGCCGGCGTCGGCGAACCCCAACCAGATCAAGCCCTTCGTCCACGCCCTTGACGCCGGCGAGCCCAAGGCCAAGACATCGCTGGAGCACATCTGCCACTCGGTGGCGGAGAAGATTCCTCGGCGCGGGCTGGTGTGCCTGGTCAGCGACCTGTTCGTGGACATTGATGGCCTGCTCCGCGGCTTGCAGCATTTCCGCCACTACGACCACGAGGTGATAGTGCTTCACGTGATGGACCGTGACGAGTTGGAGTTCTCGTTCCAGGGCAACACGATGTTCCGCGGCCTGGAGGGCATGGGCAACGTGATGATCGAGCCGCGGGCCTTGCGGCAGGGGTATCTCGAAGCGGTGGAGCGGTTCTGCCGCGAGGTGAAGCGAAAATGCGTGGCCAGCCGGATCGACTACAAGCTGATCTCGACGGCCGACCATCTGGACGCGGCGCTGCTGGCGTTTTTGGCGGCGCGAGCGGCCGCAAACCGCAAGGCCTCGGCGAAGAGATGAGCACAGGAAAGATGATTAGCACTGAAACACAGCGAGACATCCGGCAGCGATCCGATTGCGGATTGCGGATTGCGGATTGCGGATTTCCCTTGTCGGTGCAGACGGGATCAAGGGCGAGGTTCTTGTTTTTGAAGAAATCTGGTTCCCAGGGATTGCTATCCCTGGGCTTGGGGTCGTTCGGCAAAATCGTTCGTGAGACCCGTTCGATGAAGTCTTTTGCTGCCGTGGATTTCATAGGCATGGATGAAGGAAATCCGCAATCCGCAATCCGCAATCCGCAATCGGGCAGCGGACGAATTCACCGCTGTATCCCTGTGGTCTGAGATAGAAACAAATGCCATTCATAAACCCTATCGTGTTCTGGACGGGTCTGGCGGCGGTCGGGATTCCGATCGTCATCCACCTGCTCAATCGCAGGCGGTATCGCATGCTGGACTGGGCGGCGATGCAGTTTCTGCTTGAGAGCGTCAAGCGCAACCGCCGCCGGCTTAGGATCGAGGAGCTTATCCTCCTGGCCCTGCGGTGCATGGTGCTGCTGGTGCTGGGGGCTGCGCTGGCCAGGCTGACGGGTTGCTCGGCCATGAACGCCCTTCCAGGCGGCGCCGAGAGCCAGACGGCCGTGTTCGTAATCGACGACAGCTACTCGATGGGCCAGCGGGTCGGCGGGGGGACGCTATTCTCGGCGGCGACGCACGATGCAGTTGAGCAGATTGCCAGGCTGACCGACACGGACAAGCTGGCGATCATCCTCACCGGCGCCGGCGCTGACGATGAGCCGTTCTTCAAGCCCACTTACGTGGCCAACTCCGAGCGCGACGTCCTGGGCAACCGCCTGGCCGGGCTGAAGCCCACCGACGGGCGAGCCAATCTCGAAAAGGCCCTGGCCTCGGCGGCGAGGGTTTTTGCCGACGACAAGGCCGTCAACCGCAAGCTGTACCTCTACGGCGACTTCCGCCAGGTGGACCTCGTCAACCCTGCCGGCGGCGAGGCCATTCGCAAGGCCTGCGATGAACTGCGGAAACTGAACGTGGACATCGTCGCCATGGACTTTGGCCGCAAGGCCGCCGGCAACCTGACCGTCGAGTCGCTGGAGCTGGCCGACAAGTTCGCCGTCGTCGCCAAGGTGCCGATGCGGCTTCGGCTGGAGGTCCGCAACAACGGCGAGAACATGGTCCGCGACGTCGAGGTCAAGCTGGGCGCCAAGCTGACCACGCCGGATGGCCTGCGCGAAGTCGAACTGCCGCCGGTGGTGATCGATGCCATCGACCGCCGCACCGTCGCCATGGCGGAGTTCACCGTCATCGCACCCGTGGGCGGCCCGGCCGTCATCTCGGCGACGCTGCCGCCGGATGAACTGGAGGCCGACAACAAGGCCTGCCTGGCTCTCAGCGTACGCCAGGCCGTCCGCGTGCTGGCCGTCGATGGCAGGCTGGACATGGCCGACCCGACCGCCAGCGAGTCGTTCTTCTTCGCTGTTGCCCTGGACCCGGACCGCAACGGCTCGGAAGGAACGAAGGTCGACGTCATCAGCCCGCCGGCCCTGGCCGACACGAACCTCGACGATTACGACCTTGTGGCCATGCTGAACGTCGGCGATCTGCCTGTGGCGATGGACGCCAACGCCCATGCCGTCTGGCCGGCAGTGGCGGCCTGCGAGCAGTACGTCCGCGACGGCGGCGGGCTGGTGATCTTCACCGGCGACCGCGTGAATCCGGCCTTCTACAACGGGCCGATGTTCGCCGAAGGCGCCGGCCTGAGTCCGCTGCACATCGCACAGCGGCGGGGCGACCCGGACCGCCGCAAGGAGTTCTTCCGCCTCGATCCGCGGTCGATCGCGTCCGAGGGCGTCACCAAGGTCTTCCATGACTTCCTTATCGCCGGGCTGGACCCGACTCAGTTCATCCGGTTCTACGCGTTTACCTCCGCCAGCGGCATTTTGCCGCCCCCTGCCGCGGGGGACGTCAAACCGCCGCGAATCCTGGCAAGATTCACCGACCAGGACTCCTCGCCGGCCATCGTCGCTCGCCAGTTCGGGCTTGGAACCGTGCTGATGTTCTACACGACCGCGACCATCGCCTGGAACGACTGGCCCGCCGACGAGAACGGCACGTTCGTGGCAATGCTCAACGACGTGGTCCGCCACCTTGCCGGCTCGCGGCAGCGGAGCTTGTCGGCCAGGGTGGGCGAGCCGATCGTCTACGAGATTCCCCCGGCCCTTCGCGACGCGTCGGCTGTGCTCAAGACCCCACTTAGCCCCGCGCAGCCCGCGGTGGCCCTGACGGCGATGCCGGCCGGCCTGCCCCCAACAGGGCAAGCCCGTGGGGGCGCGGCGCCTGCCAGCGGACCGGCCGCGCATGCCGCAGCCAGGCCGATGGAGCTTCGCTACGACCGCGCCGACAACGCCGGCACGTACAGCCTCGAGCTGGCCCTGCCGGACCAGACCGCCCGGCAGGTGCTCTTCGCCCGCCAGGTGGACCCCGCCGAGGGCGACCTCACACCCGGGCGCGAGCCCGCCATCACCGCCGCGTTCGGCACGGAGAGGCTCACGTACATTGACAAGCAGACCTCCGAGGCCGCCCAGGTCGCCAAGGCCGACGCCCAGAAGGAATACTGGATGTGGGCGCTGGCGCTGCTGGTGGCGCTGCTGGCGATGGAAACCTATCTGGCCCAGCGCTTCAGCCACTGGCCCGGCGTAAAAAAAGAAGAAGATCTCGCGCAGAGGACGCAGAGGGCGCAGAGGTAGAAGAAGCAGCAGCAGCAGACAACCACTGAGACACAAAGCGGAAGAACGGATGAGGTTTAAGAGTCCTATAGGTCCTATCGGTCCTATAAGTCCTATTCGGTCCAGGCAACACGGATGATCAATCAAATAGTGACGTGGCTGTTGGGCAGCGACCCGGCCGAGCTTGTCGGCGAGGGCGACTGGCGCTTCGGGTTCGTCGCCGGATACGGGAATTACGTCAACCTCCTGTTGATCGTCCTGTTCCTGGCAATGGTGTACCTCATCGTCCGCAGCTACCGGCGCGAGGGCGACAACCCGCCGGGCGTCAAGGCGTCGCTGGCGGCCATCCGCGTGCTGGTCTGCCTGCTGGTGCTCGGCGTGCTGTTCCGCCCCGCCATCGTGCTGAGGTTCACCAGGACTGTCTACTCGACTGTCGTGTTGCTGATTGACGACAGCCGGTCGATGTCCTTCACCGACCGCTACGGCGACGCCAACGAGCAGGCCTCGCTTTCGGCCATCATGGGTTCCGACCGGGCCGGCCTGGAGAACGTCTCGCGGACGGACATCGTCCGCCGCGTCCTGGGCCGCCAGGGCGGGCTGGTGGAAAAGCTCGCGGAGAACCATCCGCTGATGTTCATGCGGTTCTCGACCGACAAGCAGGGCCGGGAGTCGTACACGCGCCCGCTTGGCCGGCTCGCAGGCCCGGCGGGGCTCGCGGAGGCACAGGGCCAGGCCGCCACTACCCAGCCCACAAGCGCCCCGGCGACGCCGCGGGATATCCTCGCGGGCCTGACCAGCGCGGGCTTTGAGACGGACCTGCCGGCGGCGCTGCGAGACTCGATGGAAAGCGTGCTGGGCAGGCGGATCGCCGGCATCGTGATGGTCAGCGATGGGCAGATGACCACCCGAAGCGGCGAGGACCGCCTGGCCGACGCGATTGCCTACGCCAACCAGCGCGGGCTGCGAATCTACCCCATGCTCGTCGGCGACCCCACGCCGCCCAAGAACGTATCGGTCACCGGCTTGCAGGCGCCCAGGGAGGTCAGGCGCGGCGCCCACACCGAGTTCTCGGTGGTGCTGGCGCATCGAAACCTCACCGGACAGCAGGTGCGGGTCAAGCTGCTTCGAAAGCCCGCCGACAAGAACGACTGGGCCGAGACCGGCATTGCCAAGACAGTCCGGCTGGACGGCGAGGGCGCCGCCGGTTCCAGCGGCGCCGGCGGCGTCAGTCACGGCGTGCAGACGGTGGCGCTGGAGGTCGAGCCGGAGATGATCGGCAAGTTCATCTACCGCGCCGTCGTCGAGCCGCACCCCGACGAGCGGAACGTCGAGGACAACCAGGCCGACGCGCCCGTGGATGTCTCCGACGAAAAAATCCGCGTCCTGATCGTCAGCGGCGATGCCGGCTGGGAGTTCCAGTACATCCGCAACTTCCTGCACCGCCAGCCCGACCTCTACCGCCTCAGCGTCTGGCAGCAGGACGCCGACAAGGAGGTCAACCAACTCGCCTCGACGGGCATGAAGATCGACCACCTGCCGAAAGAGCTTGCCGAGTTGGCCGGCTCGCCGGGAGGCAAACCGTATCCAGGCTACGACGTCGTGATCCTCTGCGACCCCCAGCCGACGCTCGACGGCTTCGACGAGAACTTCATCAAGATCCTCCGCAAGTTCGTCGAGGTCCACGGCGGCGGGCTCTGCTACGTCGCCGGCGGGAAGTACTCCGACCTTGTCCTGTCTGCCAGGGGCAGCTATGGGGACCTCTCGGACATGCTGCCGGTGGTGCCGGCCGCCAACACCGGCGACACGGTCGAGCGGATCCTTTACCGCCGCCCCCAGGCCTGGCCGGTGCGGCTTACGGACTACGGCCTGGACCATCCCATCACGCGCCTGGCCTCGACGGTGGCGGACTCATCGAAGGTATGGCAGATCCTGCCGGGCATCTTCTGGTCGCACCCGGTGCTCAAGGCCAAGCCGCTTGCCCGCGTCCTGGCAGTCAGTTCCAACCCGGCCCGCCACACCGACCGCAACGAGCCGGAGCCACTGCTGGCTACCCAGCCGTTCGGCGTCGGGCGGGCGCTGTACGTCGGCTTCGACGAGAGCTGGCGGTGGCGGTACGTCCATGAAGGCCGGATGCACCAGGCATTCTGGGACAACGTCGTGCGATACCTGGCGTCGCTGCGGACCAGGCAGGTCGTGATCACAGCCGGCGGGGACCAGTTCTCAGCCGGCGAGCGGATCACCATCGAGGTCGAGGCGTTCGACGAGAACTTCAATCCGCGGAAGGACGATTCGTTCGACGTCGAGATGGTAGACACGCAGACCGGCGCGAGCGAGACGATCATCTGCAAGAGCGTGCCGGACAAGCCAGGCCGCTACAAGGCCACGTTCCGGGCGTCGCGCACGGGCGCGTTCCAGTTGACCGCGCTGAAGGGCGATCCCCTGGCCGGCGACAAGGTCCAGCCCAAGACCATTCGCGTCGACCTGCCCAAGGCCGAGGCGCTGCGGACCGAGGCCGACCGCGCCACCATGGAGAACCTCGCCACGCGGGCTGAGAACTTCAGGACGATCGACCGCACCGACGATCTTGCCAGGCTTATACCCGACGACCGCAAGACCGCCGTCCGAGAGGTGCCGCGGGAACTGTGGAACTCAAACCTGATGCTGCTGACGATAGTGCTGCTTCTGACGGCGGAGTGGATATTGCGAAAGAAATACAACATGGCTTAAGAAAGGTCATAGGTCTTAGGTCCTAGGTCATAGGTCCTAGGTCATAGGTCCTAGGTCATAGGTCATAGGTCCCTAGGTCCTAGGTCATAGGTCAAAAGGTGCCATGGTGTCAGCCCCGTTCACGGGGCTTCGCCCGCCGAAGGCGGGTTTAGACCAGGGCTTTTAGCCCTGGGGTCGAATCGCTGCTGTTGTTTTTGTTCAGCACGCCTTGGCGCGCTTGTAGAGGGCTTTAGCCTAAAGGCTCTCATGGACGGGCAAGCGTGCTGAAGCGCGCTAAGAGGAAAAGGAACAAAGAGAATGAGCGCATTGCACGCTAACCAGGGCTGGAAGCCCTGGCCTATACCCCCCGCTCCGCGGGGGGCGAAGCCCCGTGAACGGGGCTGAAGAAGAGGCCGGTAAACAGGTACGAGTCGTATGGATGCAAGAGAAGGTTCACAAATCGTCAAGATCAATAACGACCAAGTGGCAGAGCGTCTGAAATGCGAATAAGAGCTGGACAACCTGACCTTCTCCACCCGGACATCCGCGACAAGCTCGCCGGCCTCCGCCGGGCGCTTACAGGCCGGCTTGCCGTGGAGGGCGCGGCCTGGACTCTCGTGTCGCTGGTGGCGCTGGTCTTCGGCACGTTGGCCTTCGACTACCTGCTGCGCCTGGAGCGCCCGCTGCGGGCGGCAATCATGGCCTTGGCGCTGGCGGGCGTGGCGTGGGTTCTCTGGCGGAACCTCCTGGCGCCGCTGCGGGTACACATGGGAATGGCGGACCTGGCGATGCTCGTCGAGAGCCGCTTCGGCCAACTCGGCGACCGCCTCATAAGCGCGGTGCTCTTTTCCGGGCGAGGCCAGGCCGAGAAGATCGGTGCAAGCCAGGCGATGATCGCGCACATGGCCGCCGAGGCCAACGCCATTGCCCGCTCGCTGCCGTTCAGGGAGGTTGTCGAGCGGCGCGGAATCTTCAGATCGTGGTCCGTCGCCTTCTGCGCGCTGGGGCTGCTGCTGGGCTTCGGTATCCTCCAGGGCGACCTGCTGAACCGCTGGTTCTGGCGAAACGTCCTGCTGGCCGACGTGCCCTGGCCACAGGCGACGTACGTCAACGTCGAGGGCGAGGGCGACTTCATCGTCATGCGAGGCGACGACCTCCGCGTCGTCGTCAACGTCGAGGACAGGAGCCTAATCGTCCCATCTTACGTTGAACTGCATGCGACCTACCCGGGAATCGGGCGGACCGAGGAACGCATCGAGCCGGAGGCCGACAACCCGAAACGGTTCGTAAAGACATTCCCGGCCGTGCCGGAAGAGTTCGAGTTCTACGTCGTTGCCGGCGACGACCGCCGCGACGCCCGCCGCCCGCACCGAGTGCTGCTGATCGACCCGCCGAGCTTCCGCCAGGTGCGGTTCACCGTGGTCAGGCCGAGCTACACCGCCATGCCGCAGCCGGAGCTTTACGACGGCTCGGCGGGCGTGCTGAGCCTTCCGGCCGGGTCGAGGGTTACGGTCGAGGCGCTGGCGAACAAGCCGCTTTCGTCGGCGTCGATCGAGCTTGACGGCCAGGGCGCGGGGCAGCTAAAGGCCCGCGCCGTCGCGGGTGCGTCCTCGGCCGGCGAGATGTGGTTCATCGGCGCATTCGAGTTGCCGCCCGTCAACAAGTCCGAGGCCCGCATGCTGCGATTTGCCCTTGCCGACACGGCCGGGCACGTCAATCGTGGCGGCGCCAAGTACCTCCTTCAGGTCCAGCCGGACCACGCGCCGACGGTGGAGATGAAGAAGTCCGGCGTCGGCGCGAGGATTACGCCCCAGGCGATCATCCCGCTGCGGCTTATCGTGCGGGACGAGTACGGCATCGCGGCCGTGGGCATCAGAGCGGCGCGAAGCGAAAAGGCCGACGACGCCAACATGGCCGCCGTTGCCGTCGCCCTGCCGCCGGATGTCAGGCGCGAGGTGGACCTGTCGCACGAGCTGAACATCGAGCCGATGAAGTTCCAGCCGAACCAGACGCTCTACGTCTCGGCCTACGGCGACGACACACTGCCGGCGTTGTTCGGTGGCCCGAATCGCGGCCTGAGCGGCGCGATGAGCTTCACCGTCGTCAAGCCCGAGGACCTCATGGAGGACCTCATCCGCCGGCAGAAGGAGCTTCGGCTGGAGTTCATCCAGGCGATGGCGCTTCAGGAATCCGCTCGCGCCCGGACGTCCGTCGCGGCGATGATCTTCGCTTCCGGCAAGGTCGACGCCGAGTCGCGGCGTGAGCTTGCCAGTTCGGCCTCGGCCCAGGCGAGCGTCGGCGCGGAGATCGCCAAGGCGGCCGACACGCTGGCGGCAATCATCGAGGAGATGAAATATAACCGCATCGGAACCGATACCGAGCGGGAACAGATTCGCTCCGGAGTCGTCCAACCACTCAGGGACCTTCAGGAGTCCGTGAGGCGAATCCGCGCCGCCCTGGGCGCCACCCAAGGCGTCGAGGCCGTCGCCGAACTAAAGCGGCAGGCGCAGGCCGTCGAAGGGCTTCAGAAGGACCTGCTGGCGCGAATGGATGAGATACTCCAGCGGATGACCAAGCTGGAGAGCAAGCAGGAGATGGCCAACAAGCTCCAACTCATCATCCAGTGGTCGCAGGAATTGCTTGATAGTATGAAGAAGAAGCAGGACACCGAGACGGGCGGCGTCTTCGAGCCCGCCACAAAGCCCGCACAAACCCGCCCGGGGCGGGCGGGGTAGACGCAGATGTGCCTTCGGACACCCAAAGAAACGAAAGGCCGAGGCCGAGAACGAGGATGAGAACGAGGACGAGGACGATGGCTGTCGCCGGGATCGAGCCCCCGACGCCTATTGCCCTCTTCTCGGAACAGAGAAGCAAAGAAGCAAGAGAGCAGAGAAGTAGAGCAGGAGACTGCCATGACATTCAATAAGACAGCGGCGGTGGTGGCAATGGAGACCGTGACGATGGTGATGGCCGCCCTTGCGGCGCCGTCGGCGGCTTTGGCCCAGGCGGCGTCCGAGCCTGCCACCAGGCCGGGAATCACCAATGTCGAGGATGCCGCCAGGCAACGCTTCACGAAGCGCCAATTCGAGCAGCTCACCGCAAAGATGATCGAGTTGGCCGAACTGCTGGACAAGGCCGAGCCCCAAACCGCCAAGGTTCTGCGCGAGGCCGTCGCCCAGGCGCAGCGGGCGTTCATCGCCGAGGACATGGAAAAGGTCGCACAGCTTCTGGGCAACGGCCTGGCCGCCGCGGCAGCCAACACGCAGACGGAGGTCATTGGCGAGCTCAGGAAGGTGCTCCAGACGCTCAGGCTGGGAATCCTCGACCTCGACGAGCGGCTCGAACGCATCAAGCAGATGAAGGAGTTCCGCGACACCATCGGCAAGATGCGGGAAAAGCAGAAGCCGCTCGAGCGGGAGTCGAACCTGGCCGATAAGTCCGGCGAGTTCGGCAAGCAGGCTGACGACCTCGCCCGGCAACTCGGCGACATAGTCGCCGAGCAGAAGGAACTCAAGGACAAGACCTCCAAGCTGCCGCCGCCGGATGAGTCCATCCGCAAGCTCATGGACATCAGCGAGCAGATCAAGGACGCCATTGCCAGGCAGACCACGCTGCGCAGTGCCTCAACCACCACGCCCATCGACAAGCTGCCCATCACCGGCCAGTTGCAGAAGATACTGGGCGACAAGACCGCCAAGCTGGCAAAGCAGATTTCCGCGGCGGCCGCCGACCCGAATATGGCGGGCAAGCTCGGCGTCAAGGACAGCAAGGACTCCAACCTGCTGAGCCAGGCTGCCGAGAGCACAGGCAAGGCCGTCGACGCGATGAAAGAGGCCGCCGACGCGCTGGGCAAGTCCGACGCTTCCAAGGCAACCGATCCACAGGACCAGGCCCTGCACGACCTCAAGGAGGCCGACAAGGCCGTGGATGAGGCGCTGGCTAAACTCGCGGGCAAGGGCGACGCCAGCGGCGAACTGGCTGAGAAGCAGAGCGGCCTGGCGGACAAGACCGGCAAGCTCGCCGATGCGGCCGACAAGCTCGCCAAGGCGACCGGCGCGGACCCCAATAGCCCCGGCCAATCCGGCGACAAGCCCGGCGAGGCCGGGCAGTCCGAGAAATCCGGCAACCTCGACAGGGCCAAGGAGCACATGAAGGGCGCGGCCGACAAGCTCGGCCAGAAGGACCGCGACAAGGCGCTGGACAAGCAGCAGAAAGCCCTGGACGAACTTGAGGCCAAGAAGCTTAAGGTCGCCGACCTCAAGCGGCTGATCGAGGAAAAGGCCAAGCAGCCGCCGGCGGCACAGGCCGCCAAGCAGGGCGAGCTTGCCGAGCAGGCGGATAAGACCGAAAAGCAGATGTCCGCCAAGGCCGACATGCCCGGCAGCAAGCCTATGGGCGAGGCGGCCAAGTCGATGAGCCAGGCGGCCGGCAAGCTCAGCAAGGGTCAGTCCGGCCAGGCCAATGAGGACCAGAAGAAGGCCCTCGACGAGATGAAGAAAGCCAGCGACGAGCTTAACGAGGCCATCGAGCAGGAAGAGCAGCTTGCCCAGGCCGAGCAACTGGAGAAGATCGACCAGATGCTCCAGAAGGTGCTGGAGCGCCAGCAGGCGGTATCGGCCTCGACTCGCCAGACCAACGAAAAGCGCGCCGCGGATTCGACGTTCGCCCGCGGCGAGCAGATCAAGCTCTCCGAGCTTAGCCGCTCCGAGGGCAAGCTTGCCGAGGATGTCGAGACGGTCCGCGCGATCCTGACCGAGGAGGGCAAGAGCGTGGTCTTCACGGAGGTGCTCGGCGACGTTCGCGGGGACATGCAGGACGTGCAGAAGCTGCTGGATGCCCAGGACCCCGGTGCGATGGCCCAGGCCGTGCAGAAGGAAATCGAGCGCAGCCTCCAGGACATGATCGACGCCGTCCGCAAGGAGTTGGCCGAGCGGCGAAAGAAAGCCGGCGGCGGCGGCGGTGGCGGGGGAGGCGGGGGCGGCAAACAGCCGCTGGTGCCGCCTATCGCCGAACTGAAAATGATCCGCACCATGGAGATGGCCATCAATCGCCGCACGACTGAACTGAACAAGCAGGTCGTCGACAATAAGCTCCCTGCCGACCAGGCCAAGGCCGAGCATGGCAAACTGAGCCGGCGGCAGGAGAACGTCCGCAAGATGGCTGAGCAACTAGGCGACAAGATCAAGTCAGGCCCCGGCCAGGGCCAGGGCGACTCCAGCGGCTTCTGACGGAAAAGGAGATGCAGCGATGACTCGTGAAATGCAATTTTGCGACAAGACCGCCGCGTGCGGCATGGCCCTTGCGCTTTTGGCGGGGGTGATCCTGGCGGCGTCGCTGACGGCGTGGGCCGCCGATGAGGCCGCCACCGGCGGCGCGCCGGCGGCAACGGCCCCGACCCGCGCCGACGCCAATAGCGCCGCGCCGGGCGCCGGGGCTTTGGACAGCGGCTCCAGCGACGACCTCGAAAAGCTCCTGAAGGACCTGAGCCCCAGCGAGGTGCAGGACCTCATCAAGACCGCCGTGAAGAGCCGCCTGGAAGTGGAACGCAAGCAGGTCGTCGAGGAGATCAAGGAGGACCTTCTTCTCGACCCGGCCGACATCGCCAAGGCCGCCACGATCCTCACCAGCGGTCCGAAGAACACGCAGAAGGACAACATCGACCGCATGATCAAGGCCCTTGCCGTGGCGGACTACCGGTTCGGCAAGGCCGTCAAGCTGCTTGCCGAGGGCAAGGCCGAGGATGCGGGCAAGGCCATCGAGAAGGACCTCAACGTGCAGGAGGCCACGTACCGCAACGCGGCCCGCTACACGCTTTACGCCCGCGCTCTGGCCGCGCAGGACAAGCTTACCGACGCGGTGGACGCCTACCAGAAGGTCATGGTGGTGATGGGCGACCGCATCAGTTTTGCCGCGGCCGCCGCCATCGAGTCCGCCGCCCTGTACGAGAAGATGCAGCGGTTCAGCTACGCGGCGCAGATGTACGCCTACGCCGTGGACAACTACGGGCTGACTCTGGACGATGAAGTCCTCAATACGATCAAGAGCAAGACCGAGGACTACACCAAGTACGCAAAGGACCCGCTGGGCTGGGCCCAGACGGAGATGGCCGTGGTCCGCGGCAGCCTGGACAAGGGCGACAGCGGCAAGGGCACGCGGGATAAGCAGGAGAAGATCATCGCGGTCATCACGGACATGATAAAGACGGCAGAGGAGCAGCAGCAAAGCAGTGAGAGCCAGGGCCAGCAACGGCAGCGTCAGAAGCAGCCCGGCCAGGGTGAGGGCCAGGGCCAAGGCCAAGGTCAAGGCCAACAGCCCCAGGGCACGCAGCAGCCCAGCAGTCCCGCCCAGGTCAGCGCCCTGGTTCCAGGCCCCGTGGCCAGGCCGACCATGCAAAGCCAGACCCACAACACAAATGAGACCGGCGACTGGGCCACCTTGCCGCCCCGTGAGCGCCAGAAGATCGAGCAGCTCCGCACAAAGGTGATGAGCGAGCGATACCGCGACCTCATCAGCAAGTATCGCACTAAGGTCGCCGAGCAGAAGAGCGAGTGAAGAGAATTGCGGATTGCGGATTTCAGATTTCGGATTGAAGATTTCAGATTTCAGATTGCGGATTACGAACCTGCCTTTGCTGAAGCTTCGGCAGGCAGGTTGCGGATTTCAGATTTTAGATTTTAGATTTCAAATTTCGGATTTCAGATTACGGACTTGGGCTGAGGGATTAACCGCAGACACAGAGACGCAGAGGTCGAAGGTAGTCCGCAATCGGAACTGTTCCGAAGCCCAGGGATAGCAATCCCTGGGTGCGGATTGCGGGCTAATTATTGATGGTATAAGGGACGTGGTTTGAGAACCGCATCGACATTATCAAAGTGCATGTGCGCCGCGGCAGTTGGCATGGTATTGGCATGCGTGGCGCTCTTGCCCGTCGGTGCCGCCGCAACCGCGCCGGCGCCGAAGTGGCGGGTCGAGACGGCCGATGCTCGCATCGTGACGGGTCAGTTGGAGTCCATATCGGACGAGAAAATCGTCGTGCGGACCGACAATGGCCCGCGGGAGTTGGCCATCACCGACGTCGTGGAGTTTTACGCCGGCGACCAGCCGGACGACATAATGGACATCCCCGGCCAGGCCGTCCTTCAGACAGTCCAGGGCGACGCGCTGGCCGTCAAGGAAGTTTCCTACGACGGCAAAAAGCTGCTCGCCGCCGGCGGCGTGGCAGGCAGGGTGGAAATCCCCACCAACGCCGCTCGCGCGCTCCTGCTGCCCGCCGTCAGCCGATCCGCCGCCGAAATGCTCAATGCTTATGAAAAGATGCAGATCGCTCCCGCGGCCGGCGACCGCCTGATCGTCACCCGCTCCGGGACACAGGACCTGGCCATCGACGGCGTGCTCGAGGGCATCGACGCCGACAAGGTAACCTTCCGCTGGAAGGATGAGTCCCGCACAATCGCCCGCAACAGCGTGCCGATTATCATGCTGGCCGCCGTGGCCTCAAAGCCCGACGCCGCCGTTGGAACGCTCATCGCCCGCGACTCCAGCCATATACGCTTCCGCTCGCTGAAGCTCCAGGCCGGCAAGCTCGTGATCGACACCCCCGCCATGGGCCGGGTTACGATGCCCCTGGCCGACGCGGTCATGGTCCGCCTGAGCAGCTCGCGGGTGGTCCGCCTCTCGGTCCTAAAGCCCTCGGCCGAGAAGGAGTACGGCTTCTTTGGGACCACCTTCCGCCATCGCGTCGACAAGTCCGTTGGCGGCAAGCCGCTGCGGCTGGGCGGGCGGCAGTACGCCACCGGCCTGGGGCTGCACAGCTTCTGCGAGCTTACCTACAACCTCGACGCGGGCTTTACCACCTTCGTCGCCGTGGTGGGCATCGACGACGAAGCCCGGCCGCAAGGCGACGCCGCGGTTACGTTCCTGGCCGACGGCAAACCGCTGGGCGAAAGCCTCCACGTTACCGGCCAGGCCGAGCCGCAGCCCGTCCGCCTGGACGTCCGCGGCGCAAAGCAACTGATGATCCGCGTCGGCTTCGGACCCGACGGCCTGGGCGTCGGCGACCACGTCGACCTCGCCGGCGCCAGGCTGATCAAGTGACCGGTGCGGCGGCAGTGGGCGGCAAGGGAAGGCAAGGGAAGGTATGGTGGCCGGTGGTTATAAGTCCTATAGGTCCTATGGGACTCATAGGCCACAGGTCGTACATGTCCTATGGGACTTATAGGTCATAGGTCTTATGGGTCCTATGGAACCTATAACCCATAGATCTCATAAGTCCTATAAGACCTATTCCTATTCGAAAAGTGTCGGGCATTCAAGGCAAAAGGCCCGGCGTGCTTCCATGCGCAGCGCCCCGCCGGTAGAATGCGGCGGTATGGCAAAGAGACGCAACAAGCTGTATGACTTCTTCGACCCCTCCAAGGCCAAGGGTCCGCGCAGCGGGCCCGACATTGGTAAAGAGGTTATTCCCCAGCCGATGAGTGTTTCGCTGCTGGTTGCCCGCGTCAAGCAGGCGCTTGCCGACGCGATGCCGGGCACCGTGACCGTCGTCGGCGAACTCAGCAACGTCAAGTGCCACGATTCCGGGCATGTGTACTTTTGCCTCAAGGACTCCGCGGCCGCCATCGACGCGGTGATGTTCCGCGCCGCGGCCGGCAAGCTCAAGTTCACGCCCACCGACGGTCTGGAAGTCTTGGTCGAGGGGCGCGTGGATGTCTACGACGCCCGCGGGCAGCTCCAGCTTTACGTCGAGCGGATGATGCCAATGGGCGCCGGCTCGCTCGAGTTGGCCTTCAGGCAACTCAAGGAAAAGCTCCAGGCCGAGGGGCTTTTCGACGCCGCCCGCAAGAAGCCCATCCCGCGTTTCCCGCGTGCGGTGGGCGTCATCACGAGTCAGACCGGCGCGGCCGTGCGGGACATCAGCCGGACGCTGCGGCGACGGTGGCCCGCGGCCCAGGTGTATCTTCTGCCGACGCTGGTTCAGGGCGAAGGGGCGGCCGGGCAGATCGCCGAGTCCATCCGGCTGATGGACGCGTCGGCGTCGGCGTTCGGCATCGACACGATCATCGTCGCCCGTGGCGGCGGCAGCCTGGAGGACCTTTGGGCCTTCAATGAAGAGGTGGTCGCCCGCGCGGTGTTCGCCGCCGGCACGCCCATCATAAGCGGCGTGGGGCACGAGGTGGATGTTACGATCTGCGACCTGGTCGCCGACGTTCGGGCCGCGACGCCCACGGCTGCCGCCGAACTTGCCGTGCCGGACGCCTCGGCCGTGGGCGGCTGGCTCTCGCAGGCCGCGACGCGGGCAACGCGCCGGATGCGGCAGCGGTTGGACGAGGCCAGGCTGGCGATGGAGAGCATTCGCCGCAGCGCCGTTTTCCGCGACCCCATGGGGCGGGTGCGGATGCAGATGCAGCGCGTGGATGAGTTTGCCCACCGGCTTCGTGGCGGCGTCCGCCACCGCGTGGCACAGGCGAGGCGCTTGGCCGAGCCGCCGGCAGCCAGGCTTGCGGCGCTGCACCCGGCCCGGCGGTGGGACCGCGGGGCGGCGAAGGCCGACGCCCTGGCTGGGCGGCTGCGATGGGCGCTGGGCGGGCGGAGCAAACGATCCGGCGAGGCCCTGGCCGGCATAGCGGGCAGGCTCGCGGCGCTGCACCCGGCCCGGCTGTGGGACCGTGCCGGGTCGAAGGTCGACGGCCTGGCTGGGCGGCTGCGATGGGCGCTGGGCGGGCGGAGCAAACGAGCAGGCGAGGCCCTGGCCGGCATAGCGGGCAGGCTGGCGGCGGCCAGCCCGGTCAATCGGATCAGGCTGGCTCGCCAGCAGGTGGACGGCGCAGCCAGACAACTCGATGCCATGAGCTACCGCCGCGTGCTTCGGCGCGGCTTCAGTGTGACGCGGTCCGAGGCGGGCAGGATTCTCCGCGCCGCGTCGCAGGCCGTAGTGGGCGAGATGATCGAGACGGAACTGGCCGATGGCCGGCTCAGCAGCAAGGTGGCAGGCCCTTGGGATAACCCGTCGGGGCCCAAGGCATCAGGCGGCGCGGAGCCGGCGGGGCAGAGCCCTACGGAAGCTCCCGCCAGGGCTGGACCCGCCAGGCCGCCGGCGCCTGGGCCTGGCCCGGCCAGCAAGGCGCCGGCGGCCGGGGGGACGCTGTTTGATTGATTCAACCGTCTTTTGCACAGAAGAAGCTGAAAGACGCCGAAAGAACACAACCGCTTGTCAACCAGGTGAGACATGACCATGGACGCGAAAGAAAAAGAAAAGCTGACGTTCGAGCAGGCTCTGGCGAAGCTCGAGGAGATAGTCTCTGCCATCGAGGAAGGCAAGGTGCCCCTTGAGCAGTCCATCGACAAGTACGCCGAGGGCGTCGAACTGGTCAAGCAGTGCCGGCAGATCCTCGACCGGGCGGAGAAGAAGATTCAACTCCTCGGCCGGGGCGAGGGTGGGCAACTGGAGGTAACCGGCGAGCTTGACGAGCCCGCGGGCGAGGACAAACAGGACGCCTGATGGCTACCAGGGTTCTTGCTCCCCGTGCTTGTGGCCGGGCAAGCACATGGCAGTTGCGCGCAAGGCAGTTGTGCGCAAGATTATTGCGTCTTGGTTTGACGTGGCTTAGAATGCCGGCAAGTCGGGCTGGGCCGGCGTTTTGGCACGGCCGGCCGGGAAGAGGACATGATAGTAGACTGCCACACGCACATTTGGGCGAACATTGACCAACTCGGCAAAGGCGCGGGCGAGTACATCCGGCGCCAGTGCGGGCAGGACAACGTTGCCGCCGGCGCCACCGAGCACGCGCGGGCGGCCGAGTGCGCCGATAAGTCCCTGGTCTTCGGCTTTAGAAGCGTGGACCTCGGCGCGTCGGTGCCCAACGATTATGTGGCCGAGTACGTCGGGCGGCACCCCGCCAAGATGATCGGCGTCGCGGCGGTGGACCCGTCGGAAGCTGCCGCTGCCGACGAGGCCGAGCGGTGCCTGGGGCGGTCGGAGTTTCGCGGGCTGACGATAAGTCCAGCCACTCAGAACATCCACCCGTGCGACAGCCGGGCCATGGTGATCTACGAGTTGGCGCTAAGCCGGCGAGCGCCGGTATTCTTCTGCCAGAGCACGCATTTTCCCGCCCAGGGCCGGATGGAATACGCTCGCCCGTCGCTTCTGGACGAGCTCGCCCGCGAGTTTCCGGACCTGGTGATCGTGATCTCCTCGATGGGCCATCCTTGGATCGAGGAGGGCATCGCGCTGATCGGCAAGCACCCGCGCGTCTTCGGTGACATAGCCGGGCTGGTGCATCGCCCGTGGCAGGCGTACAACGCGCTGGTCCTGGCCCACCAGTTCAACGTGATGGACAAGATGCTTTTCGCCAGCGATTTCCCGTACTGCACGGCGGCCGAGGCGATCAAGAGCGTTTACCGCATGAACGAGGTGACTCAGGGCACGAATCTGCCGTCGGTGCCGCGGGAGGCACTGCGGAGCATGGTGGAGCGGGACGCTATGACGGCCCTTGGCATAGCCAGGCCTGGCGAGGTCGTGCCCCGGCCAAAAGACGATGAGATATAGCGGTTTTCCCGATTGCGGGATGGACTCGACGCGGGCGTCATGATAACTTCTAACGCGGATAGACCTGCCGATACTGGCCTGAAGGAGTTGGATATGAAGCACTTGGCAATGGGAATGAGAATTCTTGTCGTCGTGGCTGCCGCGGGGCTGATGTTCGGCTGCGAGAAGAACCAGCCGCCGGAAGAGGCCACGCCGTACAATCCGAAGATTGACGCCCCGCCGACGAACTTGCAGATAAACCCCAACCCGGACCTGCTGGCCGACCAGGCCACGCTGGCCGGCGCGAAGCTCGCCGCTTCCGCGACCCCGGCCGCCGCCGGCGCGCCCGGCGCGGCGGAAGACCCCATCGCCAAGGCCGTGCGCGCCGATATGGGTAAGATCATCGAGGCCGCCAAGACCGGGCAGTTGCCGGCGATCGCGGCTTATGCCTCGGCCAAGGACGCCGATACGGTCAAGGACGCAGCCAACGCCCTGGCTGCGCTGGCGACGGCCGAGGATGCGCTGAAAAAGGCCGTCAAGACTAAATGGAGCAAGGAGCCGCCTGCCTCGTTGGCGCAGATGCTGGAGCCCGGCCCCGACGGCGGGCCCTTCCTGGCCCGGCTGGGCGAGATGTCGGCCGAAGCGTTGACTATCGCGACGGTCGACGCCAATACGATGGATGTCAAGGACCGCACAGGCGCGAAGTTGACGTTCAAGAAGAGCCAAGACAAGTGGCTGATCTCGCTGACCGATACGCAGGTCCAGGTCTACGTGGCACTGGTGGATCTGGCCAAGTTGCAGACCCAGGCGGCCAAGGAGCTCACCGACGGTATCGCCGGAAGCGCTGTTGCCGAGCAGAACGCCGACGGCGCGATTATGGAAAAGGCCAAGACCCTGGTCGACGCCATGAAGCGCCTCACGGAAGCGATGGAGGCCGACCAGCCCAAAACCGGGGCTCCTGAAAGTGGATCGGGAGATGCTTCCGGCGGATCTTCGGGCGCCACGACCGCGCCGGCCGGTGGCGCAGCCGGCGAATCTTCGGGCGCCACGACCGCGCCGGCGGGTGGCGCAGCCGGCGGATCCTCGGGCGCTACGACCGCGCCGGCGGGTGGCGCAGCCGGCGGCAACGAATAGAGCATTTGATCCCACTTCGGCGCGCCTGGAGCCGCCCCGCAAGGGCGGCCTGGGCGCCAATGCAGGCTCCGGCGTCAACCATGGCCGAGTTGCTCCGCGTACATTTGGCGAGGGAACTGAAGTTCTTCCTTGAGGTGATGCCCTGTGCCCGCTGCGGGCGCGGTCCCCTGGCCGTCCGCGCTGCCAAGGCCGCCGGCAAGGGGCCAACCGACGAATTGCCTGCTTCCGTTCGGACCCACTGTCGAAGCTGCAACGCCCAGCGGACGTTCCACGTCGAGTGGATCAAGCGCGCCGCCGACCAGCCAAGCGAGATCGTCGATCTCGCCCAGTGGGTGGGGCTCTACTTCCTCTATGCCGACCAGGTCGGCAAGGCCCGAACGCCGGGTGAGTCACGGGCCGCCGCGCGCCGTGCCGCCCAATGCCTGGCCGAGGCGCTGAAGTTCTACGGCCCCGACGAGATGCCGCCGGAATCGGCCTTCCGAAAAGAGCAGTCGCTGGCGGCCTTTCGCAATAACCCCGCTAACTTCGCCCGGACCCGCCTGCGAGATCTCCAGGCCATGCTGCCGGTCGCAGCCGACGCCGGCCAGGCCGAGCAGTCCTACGACAACCCCGACGCCAACCCCGACGCCCGCAAGGCGTGGTGGAAGTTGTGGTAACCCGCTGGTATCCTTAGACCCAAGAGCTATGACCTAAGACCTTTTTTTCGGAACGGTGAAGAAACCCCTGACAGGAAACTTGACGAGCCAACCATGCTTCCCGAAACCGTAACCAAATTCCTGCGTGACAATCGCGAGCGCCACCTGGGTGAGTTGTTCGAACTGCTGCGTTTTCCCAGCGTTGCCAACACCGAGCCTCAGGCCTGCCGCCAGGCGGCCGACTGGCTGGTCCGGCGCCTGGGCGAGTGCGGGCTCCAGGCCCGGGCCGTTGCGACGGCCGGCCAGCCCAACGTCCTGGCCTCGCTGCACGTCGGCGACGACTCGCCTACGCTGCTGGTCTACGGGCATTATGACGTTCAGCCGCCGGACCCGCTGGATCAGTGGCAAAGCCCCCCGTTTGCCCCGGCCATCCGCGACGGGGCGATCTGGGCCCGCGGCGCAAACGACGACAAGGGCCAGCTTTATGCCCACATCATGGCCATCGAGGCCTGGCAGCAGGCCGGCGGAGGTGTGCCGGTGAACCTTCGAGTGCTCT
>CAYOBS010000005.1:0-8214 GCA_964402305.1 uncultured Planctomycetaceae bacterium
ACCCTGTTCGACATCAACGGCAGGCTGCTGTACTACCTCTGGGGCAAGCTTTGGGCCGGCGGCGGCGGCCTGGCGAGGATCTACGCCGACCGCCTCGGCGGGCGGATGCGATACCTGGGCCCGCTTCAGCGCGTGCTGGGAGATTGCTCCTTCACCGTCATCGAGGAGTCCGAGGCCGTCAGCGGCTATCGCATCGCCGACGGGCCTCGCACGGCCGAGCTTTTCTACGGCGTGGACTTCGACCAACAGCACCTGCCCGTCGCCTTCGCGTCGATGGTCAGCAAGTACATCCGCGAGCTTTTCATGGAGTTGATCAACACCTGGTGGGCCAGGCACGTGCCGGGCCTCGTCCCCACGGCCGGGTATTACACGGACGGCAAACGCTTCCTCGAGCAGATCGGCCCCGCCGCCGCGCGGCTGGGAGTGGATATGTCGCTTCTCCAGCGCAGCCGGTAGAAGAACGGATGACCACAGAGGCACAGGAGGACGGCGGCAAGACGGCGAAGAGTTTCAACGCAGAGCACGCAGAGATCGCAGAGGAGGAAGGCGATAAAAGAAGCGGAGGGTCTTGGCTCTTCTTTTTGTCCCCTCTGCGCTCTCTGCGTGCTCTGCGTTGAACCGTTTCTTCTTATGGTCCTCGGCCTTGCGGTGATTCGCACAGTCCGGCGTATGGGCACCAGGTGCAGTGTTCGCCGGCGCGCCGCTGGAAGATGCCGCCGCGTCGCGAGGCAACGAGGTCCCTGGCGAGGCTCGCCGCTCGGTGCGTCGCGGCTCCAAGGGCGGCGGCGTCCACCGGTATCCCGCAGGTGGCAGCCGGGCGGAGGAAGTACAGCGTCGCGTCGGCGACTCGCCCGCCGAGGTGTCGCCCGGCCGCGTTGGCATACAGCAACAGTTGAAGCTCGTAACGCCTGGCATGCGCGGCCAGCGGCTCCTCGGGTCCGATGCGGTCGGACTTGTAATCGACGATGTGCCACGCCCCGGCGGGGTCCTGGTAGATGAGGTCGATCTGCCCGCGAATGATCGCCGGCGGGCAATCCAGCACGAAGTCCAGCTCTCGCCGCACCTGCCGGGCCGAGGCAAGGGCGCCCGCCAGGTCGTGCCGCGCAAAGGCCGACATGATGGCCGAGAACTCCGTCGCCAGCCCGTCCAGTGCGGGCGAGGCCTCGATGTCCAGCATATCCGCCGCCTGGGCGATCAGCGAGCCGGCATCCTGCGGATGGTCGACGTCCAGCAGCTCCATGCACTTGTGGTAGAGCGTGCCGGTGGTGGCCGCGTCGAGCGCCGAAAAGCCCGAGGCGGGCGCAGCCAAGCGCCGGCGATGCCCGGGCTGGCCGTCGCCGCGGATGAGCGATTCGTATTTTCGCGGCAGGCGAAGCTCGTGCCGCCAGCGATAGAGCATCGGGCAGGACTCGAAGTCGTTCAGGGCCGTAACGGCGATTTCCACCTGGCCGACGGTCGGCGGCAGCGGGCCGACAAGCGGCAACTCGGCGGGCCCGTCTGCGGCCCGGATGATCCGCTCGGCCAGGTCGGCCGGTCCCGCGGCGGCATCGAGGATTTTCCGCCCAGCCGAGCTTGGGCGACCCCGCTCGGGCGCGGCGGCGGGCGTCATCCGCCGCACGACGGCGCGGAAGCGCCCATTGCCGTAAGCGATCTCGCCGCGCGCGTCGCTTGCCGTAGCGGCGCAGCCCGTAGCATGGCCATCTTGGCCATGAGTCGCAGGGCCATCCTGGCCCTGCAAATCTTTATCCCCGCCACGGGCGAGACGCCCGTGGGACCTGCCTGACCGGCAGGCAGGCTCATGGGCAGGATGCCCATGCCACTGCGCCAGTGCGCCGCTCAGGCCCAGCACGCCGTCGATCTGTGCGAGGTAGCTGTCGGCGTCGCGGAAGCCGCCATCCGGTTTCCGCCAGTCGGCGCCGATGAATATCAGATGGTCCTCGTGCCGCGTCGCGGCCACGTAGAGCCGGCGGAAATCCTCGGCCCTGTCGTCGGCGTCCTCAAGCCTGCCGGCCAGGCGAAAGCTCAGCGGCTTGGCCTGGTCATCATCGTCGTCAGGCGAGGCGGGGCGGTTGAACGTCGGCCCCCAGTCGTCGCGGATGAGCAGCTTGCCGCCGTGGCCGCGGCGACCGGCGTTGAGGTCCGGGATGACCACCACGGGGAACTCCAGGCCCTTGGCCTTGTGGATGGTCATTAGCCGCACGACGTCCTCATGCTCGCCGGCGATGGCGGCCTGCTCGTAGCGGCTGTCGTCGGCGACCTGGCGCCGCATCTCAGCCAGGAAGTCCGCCAGGGCCAGATGGTCGGCGGCCGCGGCCGCGGCGCGCTGGGCGACCTGGCGGACGTTGCCGAGCATCCGCCTGCCCTGGAACTGCGACAGCAGCGTCGCCTCGTATCCGGCGGCGTCCAGCAGTCGCTGGAGCAGGACGTCGATGGGCAGGGCGTCCTTTATCCGATGCAGCCGGCCTATGAGGTCCACCGCGGCGGCCAGCGCCTCGGCCTCGGCGGGCTCGAGGCGCCCGACCAGGCTCCGCGCGGCGTCAGGCGTCGCATAAAGCTCCCGCAGCGACGGATAGTACGGCGGCTGGCACGCCTGGGCGACGTGCATCAGGGCGTTGTCGCTCAGGCCGAAAAGCCCGCCGCGAAGCGTGCCTAGAAGTGCGATGTCGTCGCGCGGGTTGTCAACCGCCCCCAGGGCCGTCAGGACGTCGAATACCTCCTGCCGCTGGAAGAAGCCCGTCCCGGCCACGACGTAATACGGAATGCCCCGCTGCTGAAGGGCGCGCTCGTACATGAGGCTGTTGGTCATTCGCGCGAACAGGATTGCGATGTCGCCCGGCCGGGCGCGGCGCCAGTCTTGGGCATCGCGGTCCCAGACGAGGTTCTCGCCGCCATGGAGTATCTCGTCTATCCGCTGGGCGCACGCGGCGGCCTGGGCTTGGGCGGCGTCGGCGGCGCAGTCGATTGGTTGCTCGTCGTCGCCGGCCCCTGGGGCTCCGCGGCCGGCGGCCAGTATGAACTCGACGGACGGCTGGGGCGGGTGAGTCTTACGGTGTGCGTCGGTTGGCGCGAAGGCGTCGCCCATCAGCGGCGCGAACAGCTCGTTGATGAACGCGACGCCCGCCTCGTGAGTGCGGAAGGATGTGTCGAGGTGCTTCTGCCGGCCCTTGCCGAGCCGCTGGCACATTTGGCTGAAGACTTCCACCTGCGCCCCGCGGAAACGGTAGATGCTCTGCTTTGCGTCGCCGACGGCGAAGAGCCTGCCGTCGGGCGGCGCCTGCTCGGGCGTGCCGCCGCCGATGAGCATCGAGAGCGTCTCGAGCTGGAAGCGGTTGGTATCCTGGCACTCATCAATGAGCAACTGCTCGATGCCGTCGCCGAGAGCCTTCCGCAGCTCGGCGCTGCCGGAAAGCAGGCGGTTTGCGTGGTAGAGCAGGTCGGTGAAATCCAGCAGGCCGCGAGATCGCTTCTGGGCCGCGTAGAAGCTGTCCGCATCGAGTGCCAGGCTCGCCAGCGTGGCCAGGCCCGCGGCGGCCCGGACATCGTCGGGACCGAGGTCCTCGCAGAACTCCGCATAATTGGCGACCGTCGCGACCAGGTCGCGCAAGCGGCCGCGGACGTCCATCATGGTTTCCTTGGCGCCCCATGCCTTTGCCGAGCCGATATTGCCCGGGCTGGGCCGCAGCCTGGCGAACATCTCCGCCGTCGCGGCCGGGGGGTTGGCAAGAATCTCGCCGATGGCGTCAAGTTGCTCATCGCGATACGCCGCGAGCTTGTCGGAGTCGTTGTCGCAGTGTGCGGCGGCGAGTGCATCGACCTCCTCGCGGATTTTCGCGTTATCAGCCAGCGGGGCCAGCCATTTCGGGCGGTTCGTGTCGATGATCTCCTGCCACCGCCGGTAGACTGCCTTGGCGTCGCGGAGAGCGTTGAGGTCGCATGACAGGCGGTTTTCCATGAGCTCCTGGACAAGAGCGACGACGGCGTCGAAGCTCATGTCGCCCAGCAGCTCGCCGAGGTCCTCGCGCGGGTCCTCGATGGCGGCGAGCACGGCCTGCTCGGAAGCGTCCGCGACCATGCGCGACACCAGCAGATCATCGGCGCATACGGTGAAGCTGGGGTCGATCCCAGCCTCGACGGCGTGCGACCGCAGCAGGGCCGCGCAGAATCCGTCGATGGTGCTTATGCGGGCTTCCGGCATCTGGTCGAGCCAGGCAAGCAGGCGGGCGCGGTCGGGGCCTTGCGCCTGGCGGGCACGCTCGTCGATCATGGCCCGCACGCGGGTGGACATTTCCAGCGCGGCCTTGTTCGTGAACGTAAGCGCGACGAACCTGGACAGGGCCTCATCGGCCTGGTCGGCGTTGGCACCGGCGCCGGCGGCGCCTTGAAGCAGCTCGAGGAACCGCCGCGCCAGCACGAACGTCTTGCCGCATCCCGCGCCGGAGCGAAGGGCGACGTTCTGCCTGACACTCTCGATCGCGGCGGACCGCTGCGTTGCGGTCAGTTGGGCGTCGGAGGGCATCAGCGGTCCTCCTTCCTGCCGCCCGAGTCGCCGGCAGCGGAGTCGCCGCCTGGTGCGTCGCCCTCGTCCGCTTCGGCCGGCGGGGTCTTCCGCTTGGCGCGGATGGGCGAGTACTGGCATATCTGCCGCAGCGGGCAATAGCCTGGGCAATCGTGCGTCGGCAGGGCGTCGAACCGGCCCTGGGCCATTCGCCGGATGAATTGCCCGACGGTTTTCATAGCGGCGTCGAGCTTGGCGTCGTAGTCTTCGTCCACCTTGTAGGGCGCTAAACCGCGAGCGGTCGTCACGGCGGCGAAGAAGCGATCGAACCGCCCGGCGCCCGAGCCGATCTTGTGGAACGCGCCGCCCACGCATTTTTGTCCGAGCAGTGCCTCGGCCGCGGCGGCGTAGAGCGGCATCTGGAGGTTCCGGCCCTCGAGCACGTCCTTCTCGCTGGGCAGCCGGCCCGTCTTGTAGTCCACGATCAGCAGCCCCTCGACGTTGTCGAAGGCGACGCTGTCAACGCGGTCAAGCCGCCCGCGAAGGCGGATCTCGCCGGCCGAGGTGGCGACTGTTACCGGCTCGGGCGTGCTGCGGTCGTCGTGCGGCTGATCGGGGTCGAGTTCCACGCCGAAGGACAGCTCGAACCGCAGCGCCCGCGTGGCCAAGGCGGCCGGGGCGGCGGCGGCCTGGAGGTACGCTCGCAGGTTGCGGCGCATCTGGTCGCGCTGGATCTGCCAGAGCACGGGGTAGGGCGGGCGGCGCGACTCGATGAACCGGGCCTCGGCGTCGATGGCCGCGTCCAACTCGGCATCGAGCTTGTCCTGCGACACATCCGCCAGCCGAACGGGGCTGCTGGCCTTGCCCGCCAGCGACCGCATCAGGCGGAAAAGCACATCGTGGCAGAACGTGCCCCGCGCGGCCGGCTCGAGCCGACGCTCAGGCTCGATCTGCGGCGCCAGGTTCAGGATGTACGTTGCGAAATACTGCCACGGGCACTGGCCGAAGGCGTTGAGCCGCCCGGCGGAGAATATCGGGCGGCTGGTGTAGCGGCGGGCAAGCTCATCGAGCAGAGCGGCGTCCGTGATTCGTCCATCAAACTGCGTACACTCCCCGCTCTTCCATCGCTGGTGCCCGGCCCAGATGCCCATGGCCGCGCGCCGCAGGGCCTCGGTGGTGGCCGTTGCCGACCATGCGAGCGCTGCCGGCGCGGGCGGCAGTTCGCTCCCCAGCAGGCCCGCAAGGCCAGCGCACAGGGCGTCGCGCCGGCTGGCGAGATCTTCCGCGGCGGGGATGTGCGGGCCGGGCGCGATCCGCTCGGCCGGCACCCGGTCGAGCCCGCCCACGGCCGCGCCCAGGGCCAGCAGGAAGCTGCTTGCCGAACCGGCGGCGCCGCTGGCGTCGGCCTCCAGGTAGCTGAGCGTCAGCGTGCGGTCGGCCCGCGTGATCGCCAGGTAGAACAGCAGCATCTCTCGCGCGCTGAGGTCGCTTCGGCTGTCGAGCATGACGCCGCGGCGCCGCCAGGCGGTGCGGTCGGCCTCGCCGACCAGTGAGTTCTCGCTGTGCCGGCGCGGGAACATCCGCTCGCTGACGCCCAGGACGAAGACGTGATCGTAGCGGATCGCGCGGGCGTCCAGCACATCCAGCACATCGACCAGCGACTCGCCGCGGGCGGCAGGGCACGCCACGGCCGACAAGGCGCTTCGCACGTGGTCAGCCGGCGGGGGCGGCTCGCCCAGGCGGGCCAGGTGGTCTTCGAGCGTGGCAAGTGCGCGCAGGTCGCGGGCGACAAGTTCCGGCCGGCCAAGCTCGCACGCGGCGCCGGTGAGTTGGAGGGCCGAGACCGCCTCGCCAAGCCCGGCCGGGGAGGCGGCACGGGCGGAAAGTTCGAACAGACGCGCCAGCATTGCCCCGGCCTGGCGGAACTCATCGGCCGTCGGCCTGGCTGACGGCGGGCGGGCGGGGAGCAGGTCGTCGTCGTCGGCCTCGTCGGCCTGGGCGCTGGCGGCGCTATCGCGGTCGGCGCGGGCGGCCAGGCGCTCGGCCGCGTCCGCGTATGCCTTTTGCCCAGCCTGGACGTTGCCCTCGCGTATGAGCATCTCAGCCGCGGCAACGGTCCGCTCGTCGAAGTCGCCAAGCGCCCCGGCCCGGAAGTAGCTGCTGCGGATCACGCGGAGCACATCATGCCAGGCAAGCTCCGGTGCCAGCGACGCCACATCCAGCGCGAAGCGGACGATTGGCGTCTCGGTCAGCGCCTCGGCCGCGGGGGCCAGGGGGATGTCGTGGTCGGCGAAGACGCGGCGGATCGTCGCGTCGTATGCGTCCAGGCCGCGGGCAAGCACGGCGATCCGCCCGGCAGGCGCGCCGGCCACCAGGAGACGCTTGACCCGCCTGGCGACCGCGGCGACCTCGCTGTCCATGTTCGCCGCCGCGATCACCGAAAGCCCAGCCGGCAACTCGCAGCTCGCGTCGATGTCGAAAACACTGTCCCACAAGCTCCGGAAGACCGGGACCAAGGAACAATGACCATGCTCGGATGGCCCGGCGCGTGTTTCCCCCGCAGCAGGATTGCGGATTGCGGATTGCGGATTGCGGATTTCCGTTGTGGGCAATCCTGCCACAGTATCGCGGCGTTGAATGACATCGAGCGGCTGCGTCGGAGAAGTCTTGGACATGTTTCTTTTCTTCTCCGCGTCCTCCGCGCCCTCTGCGCGAGGCCCTTCTTCTCCCTGACTGACCGTCACTTCCTCCATGCCCGCGCCGAATTGCTTGCGGATATTGTTGAGCGTGCGGTCAGTCCAGTGCCACATCCGCCGCCGCTTGTCCTGGGCGTGCGGAAGCGTGATGACCACCCGCTCGATGTGCCCTGCCATCGCCGCGAGAATCTCAAGCTGCGTCGGCGTGAAGTCCGTGAACCCGTCGGCCACGATCGCCCGAATGTTCTCCAGCCCCGGCAGGGCGGGGGCCTTGGCGGCGGCGCGGAGTTGCTCGCGGGCCAGCCATGCCTGGCCCTCCACGTCGTATAGCCCTTTCGCCTGAAGCTCATCCTGGTAACGCAGGTAGATGGCCACGAGGTCGCCGCGCCGGTCGCTCGCCTTGCCGACGGCCCGCGCCAACTCATCCGGCTCGATGGCGGCACGCTTTATCTCCGCGATTGCCCGGTCCAGCGCCACCACCAGCCCCGGCGTGTCGGCCACCGCCCCCAGAGCCGCGAGCTTTCCGCCGGCGCAGAGTTCATCGACGATCCCCGCCAGCAGCAGGCGCCGCTCGAATGGCGACGCCGGCCGAGCCTTCACCCCCGCCGCCAGGAGCACACGCCCGGCCAGGCCGGCAAAAGTCATCGCCGCCGGCCCAACCGCCACACCGCCTGGCGAGCCGTCGGTTATCAGTCGGCGAAGATCCCTCACGGCCGGCGAGTTTGGCCCCAGCAGCAGGCACCCGGGACGCCCCGTCGCCGCGTCGAGATACCGCCGGTAAATAGCCAGTGCTGCGGTAGTCTTGCCGCACCCGGCCGGGCCGCGAACGACCACCACCGGCGCGCCGGCTGAGAGAATCCGTTCCGAAAGCGGGTTGTCGGTTCCCCTGCGTTCCATCGTGCCGGCATTGTGACAAGCGGCGTCGGTTCGGGCAAGGGGATGAAGGCTTCAGAAGAAGGCTTCAGGCTACAGGGTTCAGGCTACAGGGTTCAGGCTTGTTCCCACGCACGCGGGGCGGGCGAG
>CAYOBS010000005.1:8314-27632 GCA_964402305.1 uncultured Planctomycetaceae bacterium
GGTTCCCGGTTCCGCCGTTCGCTTTTCCCGGTTCCTGGTTCCGGGTTCCAGGTTCCCGGTTCCGCCGTTCGCTTTTCCTGGCTACCGGCTACCATCCACCGGCTACTGGTCTTTCGCAAGGTCGAACGTCACGCTGTAGGTTTCGCCGTCGAACTCGGTGTTCACCTTGTAGCCGGAGTTGTGGAAGATGTTCAGCATTGGGCGGTTGATCGGCAGGACCTTGGCGTAGAACTGGCGGATGCCGCGCTGCTTGGCGACCGTGGCGAGGTACTGAAGCAGGAACGTGCCCATGCCCTTGGCCTGCCATTCGTCCTGGACCAGGAACGCCACCTCCGCCGCCTGGGTGTTGGGGTCCAGGTAGTACTGGGCGATGGCGACGATGTCCTCCCCGGCCGGGCTGGGCACGACGCCGACAATGGCGAGATCGTTGCGGTAGTCGATGTTCGTCAGCTTCTGCACGGCCTTGTGAGGGAACGCCATCGACTGCGTGAAGTACCGCGTCCGGACGGATTCCTTGCTGAGCGAGTAGAGCATCTCGGCCATGGCCGGCTCGTCGGTGGGCTTCACGGGGCGGAAGAAGATCTGCGTGCCGTCCTTGAGCACCTCGTAGTGCTCGAGCTCCTCGGGGTAGCGGACCTGGTCCCACGGCAGCTCGATCTGGTCGGCCGGGACGTACTGCTGGCACTTGGCGGCCTCGATGAGCTCGTTGCGGAACTTGGGATGGGCGATGTTAATCAGCGCCAGCACGCGGTTGCGGATGCTTCGGCCGTGAAGGTACGCCGTGCCGAACTCGGTGACGACGTAATGCACGTCGCCGCGGGTGGTGACCACGCCGGCGCCCTCCGTCAGATGCGGCACGATGCGGGAGATGGTGTCGTCCTTGGCCGTCGAGGGCATGGCGATGATGGCCTTTCCGCCCCGGCTTCGGGCTGAGCCGCGGATGAAGTCCACCTGCCCGCCGATGCCGCTGTAGAAGCGGTAGCCAAGCGAGTCGGCGCAGACCTGCCCTGTCAGGTCCACCTCCAGGCCGACGTTTATGCCCACCATCTTCTCGTGCTGGGCGATCACGTACGGGTCGTTGACGTACTCCGTGGGGCGCATCTCGAAGAACGAGTTGTCGTCGATGTAATCGTAGAGCCGCTGGCTTCCCATGCAGAAGCTGGCGACGACCTTGCCGCGGTTGATGGTCTTCTTGGAGCAGGTTATCGCCCCGCATTCGATCAGGTCGATGATCCAGTCGCTGAACATCTCCGTGTGGACGCCGAGCTCCTTCTTGTCCTTGAGGTACTCCGCCAGGGCCTGGGGAATCCGCCCGATGCCGCACTCGATCGTGCTGCCGTCCTCGACGAGGCGGGCTATGTTCTGCCCGATGCGGCGGAGCACTTCCGTCGGCTCGGGGATCGGGATCGTGACCAGCGGCTCGTCGCAGGGAACGAGCATGTCGATCATGTTCACGTGGATGAAGCTGTCGCCGAGCGTGCGCGGCATGTTGGCGTTCACCTGCGCGATGACCAGCTTGGCGTTGGCGGACGCGGACTTGGTGATGTCCACCGACACGCCGAAGCTGCACAGCCCGCTGGCGTTGGGCGCACTTACGCTGATCAGCGCCACGTCGATGGGCATCCGCCCGGACTCGAACTCGGCGGGGATTTCCGAAAGGAAGATCGGCGTGTAGTCGCCGAAGCCGCGATCCAGGGCGTGGCGGACGTTGTCGGCCACGAAGAAGCTGTTCATCTTGAACCGGTCGCGGTACTGCTCATCGGCATACGGCGCGTCGCCGACGGTGAGCATGTGAATGATGTGCGCGTCGTATATGTGCCTGGAATGCTCAGCCAGGGCCCGCACCAGGTGCTGCGGCTGGGCGCAGCCGGTGCCGATGAACACGCTGTTGCCGGACGTGATCTTCTTGACCGCCTCCGGCGCGGTGGTGATGCGGTCCTTGAAACGCTCTTTCCAGTCAAACGAATGTGGCATGTTCTGCTATCTCCACGGCTCAGCCGCTCTGTGCCGCTCAAGAAATCCGAAATCCGAAATCCGAAGCACGAAATCCTAAACAAATTCAAAGCACGAAATTCGAAATTCAAAACGGCAGACAGGCTGGCGCGGCCGCAGGGAACCCCGCGTGCCGCCGGCGTTTCGGTCATTTGAATTTTGAATTTCGGTCATTGTTTCGGATTTCGGATTTCGATATTCGGATTTCGCCGTTTCTACTTGGACGGCGCCACCTTTATCCGCGTGTCCACGGCGATGGGCGTGGTGCCCTGGGGGCCGACGACGTACGGGTTGATGTCCATTTCCATGATCTCGGGGAACTCCGTCACAAGCTGGCTGAGCCGCTGGAGGCCCTCGGCGATGGCGTCGATGTCAACGCTCTGATCGGCCTGGGCGCCCTTGAGCATCTGGTAGGTGCGGGTGGACATGAGCATTTCCTTGGCCTCCTCGCCGGTCAGCGGCGCCAGGTAGAACGCCACGTCCCGCAGCACCTCGACCATCACGCCGCCCGTGCCGAACATCATCAGCGGCCCGTAGTGGGGGTCGCGGTTCATGCCGAGGATCACTTCCCTGCCGGAGTTGCACATTTCCTGGACCAGCACGCCAAGGATCTGGGCGCTGGGGCATTTCTTGGGGATGCGGTACATCATCAGGTCGAAGGCGTCCATGACTTCCTGCGGCGTGGTCAGACCCATGCGGACGCCGCCGACCTCGGCCTTGTGTACTATGTCCGGCGACCAGATCTTCAGGACCGCCGGGTAGCCGATCTGCCGGGCGAAGTCCACGGCCTGCTCGGCCGACGTGGCGACCATGCCCTTTGGCGTGACGAAACCGTAGGCGTCGAGGATGTCCTTGGCCTCCATCTCGCCTATCTCGGTGCCGCCCAGGCGAAGGTGGCGGGAGATGATCTTCTCGACCTTGCGGCGGTTGACCGGGAAGAGCTTGACCACCCGCTTGGGCCGGCTCCGCCAGCGGGAGTACTTAGCCATGGCTTTGACCGTGGCGATGGCGAACTCCGGCGACTTGTAGTTCGGCACGTTGCCCTTGCGGAGGATTTCGATCGCCTCGGCGACCCGGCCGGCCCCGAGGAAGCAGGCGATGATCGGCTTGCCGGTCTTGGCATTGGCGACGCGGACGACGGCCTCGGCGGTCTTGGTACACTCGGTCATCGCGTGCGGGCTGAGAAGCACCACCGCGCTGTTGACGTTGGGATCGTCGAGGATCACGTTAAGCGCGTACTCGTACCTGTCGGCCAGGGCGTCGCCGAGGATGTCCACCGGGTTGGAGAGGCTCGCCGAGGCGGGCAGTTTCTCAGCCAGACGGGCCTGGGTTTGGGGGCTGAGCTTCGCGAGTTCAAGCCCGCTGCGTTCGGTGGCGTCGGCGGCCATGATGCCGGGCCCGCCGGCGTTGGCGACGACCGCCACTCCCGGCCCGGCCGGCAGCGGCTGGCTGGCCAGCGCGCGGGCGTAGTCGAACTGCGCGGTCACCGACTCGCACCGCACCACGCCGGCGCGCTCGAAGACGCACTCGTAAGCGCGCTGGGTGTCGGCCAGGCGCCCGGTGTGGCTGGACGCGGCCGCGGCGCCGGCGCCCGTCTCGCCGGACTTTACCAGGAGGATCGGCTTTTCCCTGCTGATTCTCTCGGCCTCGCGTATGAACGCGTCGCCGTCGGTGATGGTCTCCAGGTAGCCGGCGATTACGGCTGTGTCGGGGTCCTGCCCGAGCGCCTTGAGCACGTCAAGCTCGCCGATGTCGGCCTTGTTGCCGATGCTCACGAGCTTGCTGAAGCCGATGCCCGCCTCGCGGGCCATGTCCACGATCGCCGCCAGCAGCGAACCGGACTGGGAGAAAAAGCCGATCGACCCCGGCTGCGGCAGCGGGCCGCCGAACGAGGCGTTCAGCTTGTTCTTGAGGCACATCAGCCCGAGGCAGTTGGGCCCGAGCATCCGCATCCGGTGGCCGCGAACGAGTTGGACGAGGTCTTCTTCGAGCCTGGCCCCGGCGGGGCCTACTTCCTTGAAGCCGGAGGTGATCACTATGATGTTCTTGACCCCCGCCTGCCCGCACTGGCGGACGCTCTCGATGACGGCCTCGGCGGGCACGACGATCACCGCCAGGTCCGGTCTCCGGCCGATGGACTTGATGTCCGGGTGGCACTTTAGCCCCTCGACCTCATCGGCGCTGGGGTTTACCGGCCAGATCGGGCCCTCGAACCCGCCCCGGATAAGGCTGATGAGGATCTCATGGCCGGTCTTGCCGTGTTTGCGAGAGGCGCCGACAACCGCCACGGACTTGGCTTCGAAAAATCCCTGAAGGCTCATTTGTGCCGCGAATCCTTTCCGACGATTAGCCGGACGACCAATATCGAAATACGAATATCGAAATCCGAAACAAATTCAAAACGGGCAAATTCAAATGTTCAAAACTCCCACGGCCGGCAAGCTACAAATTACACCAAGTTGCTGTTTGTCGGTTATTTTGAATTTCGTGCTTCGAATTTGTTTAGGATTTCGTGCTTCGAAATTCGGATTTCCTGCGGGCCCGTCTACAGCCCATGGTAACCAAACACGTTCTTCCTGACCTTCTCTATAGTCTCGGCGACGGCTGGGTCCACCTCCGCCCGCCGGGCGGCGGTAGTCACGAGTTGGCGGTCGCGCAGGCCGCCCATCCAGTCGGATGTCTCCATCATCACCCCGCCGAGGCCCAGGCCCATGTCGGCCGAGTGAGCGTCCTCGCCGCAAAGCACCACCCACACAAGCGCGTAGCCGCGAGCGGAGTTCTGCACGTGGTATCCGCCGCCGCCGGTGACCAGCAGCGGCTTGCCCATGTCGAGCACCAGTTGCACCGCCTCGGCGCAGGCGTTGTTCGTCAGCGCCATGTGTGTAAGCGGGTCGCCGGCCAGGCAGTCCATGCCGGCTTCCAGAACGACAACGTCCGGGTCGAACGCCCCGATCAGCGGCGGGGCAACCGCCTTGAACGCCCGCAGGTACGCCTCGTCGTAAATCCCGGCCGGGAGGGGCACGTTGGCGCTGTAACCCCTGCCCTCGCCCTGGCCGATCTCATCCTCAAAACCCGTGCCGGGAAAGAGGGTCTTGCCGCTTTCGTGGAACGACAGCGTCATCACGTCCCTGCGGTCGTAGAAGGCGTCCTGCACGCCGTCGCAGTGGTGGGCGTCGATGTCCAGGAAGAACACCCGCTTTCCCGCGGCCGCAAGGTGCTCGCAGGCAATGACGACGTCGTTCATGTAGCAGAAGCCCGACGCGTAGGCGGCGTGGGCGTGGTGGAACCCCCCCGACGGGTTGAACGCGATGTTGGCGGCGCCGGCCAGCAGGAGCTTCGCGCCGGTAAGCGTCGCCCCGACGGCCAAGGCGGCGTATTCGTACAGGCCCTGGAATATGGGCGTATCGGGCGTGCCGAGGCCCATGAACAGGCCCTCGATGTCCAGAAAGCCCTGCGGGGCCTTCTCCAGCACGTCCAGGTATGCCTCGTGGTGGAAGGTGAGCAGTTCCTGTCGCGTGGCCGGGGCGGGGGCCACCTCGCCGCGCCCGCTTCCGCCCAGCAGGCCCATCGACGCGAGCATCTTGCGCGCCAGGCCCGCGCGCGACGTGCTGAAGGGGCACTCGCAGGGGTAGGAGTACTGCTCGATCTCGGGGCAGTGTATGAAGGCCGTTCTGTTTGCTATCATCAGCTCACACAGGCTTCCTGCAAGCAAGTGGCCCGCGCTGAGACCTGGGCATTCCGCGCCAGGCAAATCCTTGCCTTACAAAACTCTACAGACCTCGCCGCCGCCGGGCAAGTGGTGGTGTGCATCGATATCACAGAGGTGACCGACCTTCCTTCCTGGCGAACTGCGTTTTGCTCGGCCGATGCACACAATGCCCCGCGAGGCAGAGGCTTCAGGCTTCAGACTTCAGGTTTCTGGAAGAGAATGCACCATGCGGCTTGCCTTTTTCCTGAAGCCTGAAGCCTGAAGCCTGAAGTCTGAAGCCTGAAGCCTGAAGCCTGAAGTCTGAAGTCTGAAACCTGAAGTCTGAAGTCTGAAGTCTGAAGTCTGAAGTCTGAAGCCTGAAGCCTGAAGGGCCGCGCCGCGTCACTTGATGATCTTCAGGATTTCCTTGAACTTCTCGCCGCCCGCGGCGCCGAGCAGTTCGAATACAGCCATTTCCACGCTGGTGACCGTCGCGCCCGCGGCTCCAATGCGGGCCAGGCCGATCCGGCGGTTGTCGGCCGAGCGCGACGAGACGGCCTCGGCGACCACATGCACGTTGTAGCCGGCCCCGCACAAGTCGGAGGCCGTCTGAAACACGCAGATGTGCGTCTCAATTCCCGCCAGCAGCACCGACCGCCGGGCCCCGCCCGCCAGCGCCTGTGCGAAGGCAGGCTCCCGCCAGCAACTGAACGCCTGCTTGGCGATCGGCTCGCCCGGGAGCAGGCCCGCAAACTCCTCGACCGTCGTGCCCAGCCCGGCGGGGTTCTGCTCCGTCCAGATGATCGGCAGCTCAAGCAAGGCCGCGGCGCGGGCGAGCTTGCACGCCGAGGCGATCACCTGCTCGCTGTCCTGGACGATCCGCGCCAGCTTGCCCTGGAAGTCCACAAGCACCAGCACCGTGTTGTCGATCTCAAGCATTATTTCTCTCCCAAAAGAGGGGAGACATCGCCCAAAGGCCCTAAGTTAAGGCTTCAAGCATTTCTCCCGGGAGCCCGAAGGGCTCAAACAGCATAGCCCGGGGCAACGCCCTCATTGTACTACACAAGTGCGACCTCGGTTGTAGCTTCCGGCCCAAACAGCTTCCAGCAGAGGCTGATGTCGTGCAAGCGTTGGAGGCCCAGCCAGACCGTCTGAGGGCCCGGCATGTCGTCGCGTTTACGGTTCACATACCCGCCCAGTTCTGCCACCATCCGCACAACTTCCGACAGGCTCGGCGGATGCGGCGGATGCGGTTGGCGACGCACGACACGGTACAGGGACTTCCACTCCGCCGGCTCAAAGATTGCTTCACAACTGATGTCCGGCAACGCACGGCCCAGGCGGCAGACGTACAGCGTTCGCCATGCCACGATCAGATATGTCGCAAGGCAAGGCAGCATTCGGTCCACATGCTCGGCCTCCCTCCGCTCATCAACCGCCCTCGCCGCATTCCTCATCGGCTCACCCGCCTGCCGGCCATTCGGAGATGTGTAGCACAACGAGGGCAACGCCCTGGGTGGTGTGCGTTCTCTTTGACAGAAGCCCTGTAAGGGCGTCATAATATGATGCAGCAACGCCTGTTGTGCCCTTTCATGGCTTTTGTCGGTTGTGCGTTCATACCCAGGGCGGCGCTTCGCTCCCCGCAGGGGTCCTTCGGACTGCCCTGGGCTGTTAAAGCCCCTCGGGCTTAGATCAAAGGCTTATCTACGGGCCATTCCGCACATCCCCCTCAATCCCTTGGGGACAGGTCCGCAATAGAGTCGCCCGCTTGTATTGGCCCTCATCGGCCCGTAACATGCCGTATTGTCGGCCCGGCCGGGGTTATGCGCGCGGCTGGAAGATGAAAACGAAAACGACTTTTCGGAGAGGCGTTCTGCATGGCACAGGAAAGCAACGAGTTGATGGACAAGCTGGCGGCCCTTTGCAAGCGGCGGGGCTTTATCTTCCAGTCATCGGAGATTTACGGCGGGATCGGCGGGTTCTGGGATTACGGCCCGCTGGGCGTCGAGCTCAAGCGCAACCTCAAGGACGCCTGGTGGCAGGATGTGGTCCGGCGGCGCGACGACGTAGTCGGGCTCGACTGCTCGATCATCATGAACCCCAAGGTCTGGGAGGCCAGCGGGCACGTCGGCGGGTTCGCTGACCCGATGGTTACGTGCAAGGGCTGCAAGAAGCACATGCGGGCAGATCACCTTCAAGCTCTCTACTTGGAAAGTGAATGGATAAAGTCGCTCGGCGAGGAAGGGCATCTGATTGAGGGCGACCTGATCGAATTCCGCTCCGAGGAACTGGCCCGCTGGGCTCACCGGAAGGGCAAGAAGCTTGCGCCTGGGCTTGCGCTTGTGAGAAATCCTTCAGTCACGCTATCCTGGCTGGCTGAACGGACCGAGAAGGAAGGCAAGCCTGTAACTATGTCAATAGGGGACTGGCTGGCCTATCTGGCCACCGAGCAGTTGGCGCAGACGGGACTCCAAGCCCCTTGCCCGCATTGCGGTGGCGATCTTACTCCGCCCCGCCAGTTCAACCTTATGTTCAAGACCTTCGTCGGGGCGATGGAGGACAGTTCATCCGTCGCCTACCTCCGGCCGGAGACGGCCCAGGGCATCTTCTGCAACTACAAGAACGTCCTGGACACCACCCGCCTCCGCATGCCGATGGGCATTGCTCAGATCGGCAAGAGCTTCCGCAACGAGATCAACCCGCGGAACTACACCTTCCGCAGCCGGGAGTTCGAGCAGATGGAGATCGAGTTCTTCTGCCACCCCGGCGAGGCGGACAAGTGGTACGAGTACTGGCGCGACGCGCGGTACAAGTGGTACGTTGACCTCGGCCTGAAGAGCAGCAAGCTGCACCTTCGCAACCACGAGAAAGACGAGTTGGCCCACTACGCCCGCGCGTGCGCGGACATCGAGTACGAGTTCCCATTCGGCACGAGCGAGCTCGAGGGCGTCGCCAACCGCACGGATTACGACCTCACGCAGCACCAGAAGTTCAGCGGCAAGGACATGGCCTACTTCGACGACCAGACGAAGGAGCGCTACATCCCGTACGTCATCGAGCCGTCCGGCGGCGTTGACCGCGGCGTGCTGGCGTTCCTCTGCGAGGCCTACACCGAGGACCAGGCCCCCGACGAGAACGGGCAGATGCAGACCCGCACGCTGATGCGCTTCCACCCGCGACTTGCCCCGGTGAAGGTGGCTGTCTTCCCGCTGGTCAAGAAGGAGGGCATGCCGGAGATCGCCGAGAAAATCTACCGCGACTGCCAGGCCGCGGGGCTGAGCAGCTTCTACGACGAGAAGGGCGCCGTCGGGCGGCGCTACCGCCGCCAGGATGAGGCCGGCACGCCGTTCTGCGTAACCGTCGACGGCCAGACCCTCACCGACCAGACCGTCACCGTCCGCGACCGCGACAGCCTCAACCAGGACCGCATCGCCGCCGACAGGGTGCTCGCGTACGTCCAGGATCGGCTGAAGTAGCTTGCCGGACAGAAATGCTCAATGAGCATGTGAAAAAATCGATTTCGGCCCCCTGGCCCCAAAATCGCGGAGGTCTTCCTGGCCGCCTCGACGGGACAGGGCCAAAGCCTCTCCGAGCGGCTGGCCGGCCTTCGGCACCGGCCGAGGGAGGAAATGCTGCTTCAACTGGCCGCATGGATCGACCAGCAGCCTGGCAACACCCGCGCCGCCGACGACGTCACCGTGGTTGTGCTGGATGTGGGGGGAGGAGCGGCAGGGACGAAGGCTCGGCACCTAACACCCAATTGGGGGTGCCTGACACATTCTGCCCAATACTTTGTCCGATATTGTCCGATATTTTCCTCAATATTTCGCCGAATAGCCCTTGACATTCTGCCGATGTGTTCTAGGATGTAGTTGGATTAGAACCCTAGCCTTGCTTTGCAGAGCTAGGATGATTTTATCGCCGTGGGGCTGCATTGCAGCCCCACGTTTACTATTGAGAGAGGCACGGGAATGGAAAATGTCTGCATCTATATCGATGGCAGCAACTTCTATCACGGGCTTAAGAGCGAATGCGGACGAACACAACTCGACTTTGCCAAATTCGTTTCATGGCTCGCTGGCGACAGGCATCTCGTTCGCACATACTACTACACGGCAATCGTAGGACATGACGCCGCGCAAGCCAAGAAACAACAGCAGTTTCTGGCTGGCCTTAAGCACACCCCCTACTTTGAGATCAGGCTTGGCAGGCTTGAGCCCCGCGGGAACACGCATGTCGAAAAGGGTATCGACGTTGCTATATCTGTAGATATGCTTTCCATGGCTATCAAGAACATCTACGATACGGCGATTCTTGTCTCTTGCGATGGGGATTTCGCCAAAGCCGTGGACGCTGTCAAGGACACCGGCAAACACGTGGAAGTTGCCTGTTTCCAGAAAGCCTATCACCTGAAGCAGCATGCCGACAAGGTCACCACCTTGAACAGCAACTCTCTTGCTGGTATGTGGTTAGGAAAGCCAGCATCATAATAGGCCGCAGAATGCTCATCAATTTCAAGACGTCACGCTAGACGTCAAACATTGAGTATTGAACATTTAGCATTTGGGCTTTTGGCATTTTCCGTCCCGCCTCACCTTATCCTGAAAGCTCGCCGCATGATGGGCTCGGGGCCTGAGTAGAACTTCACTTCGTACTCGCCGGCGCCGCCGCCCTTGGCGGCAATGTCCTTGGGGCTGAAGAGGTAGCCGAAGCCGCCATGCTTCTTGTCCCACTGGATGTCCTGGGTGACCAGGTCCTGTCGCTCGCCTTTGCGGATGATGGTCACGCGGAATCGGTTGCGGTCGCAGCTTGACGGCAGGGCGACGACGACGAACATCTTCTCGTCGGTCTGCTGGAATGTGTCCTGATATGTCCACTTGTTGTCGTAGAGCTCGCTGGCGATCCGCAGGGCCTTGTTCTCGTCGACCTTGATCTCCCGGCGGGTTGGCGCGAAGGTTGACACGAGATTGGCTGCGACGGTGCCGGCGGCCTCGGAGGCGCAGGCGTTAGTGTCCTTCGACGGCGGCGAGCCTTCGGCCCAGACGCGGGCGAAGGCCGGCTCGGGCGTCGCGTAGATCGTCGAGCCGTCGGATACGCGGATCAGCGTCGCCGTCACCGTGACGTTGGCCTCGTTGCGGGTGTGAACGTACGTGCGATAGCCCGAAACATAGGCATTGCCCTTGCGGTCGTAGGAGTAAACGGGGTCCTGCTTCTGCTGGCTGTTGCTGGTGGCGGCGTACGTGGTTACCGTGCCGACAAGAATCGCCTGGACCTGCGTGAGCTTCTTGAGTTGCCCGGCCGCGGCCACCGAATCGGCCCCGAGGGCTATGTTCAGGTCGCTCTCGTCCAGGACGGTCTTCAAGTCGTTACGGTTGAAGACCTTGTACGAGCCGTTGGCCATAAGCCCCGCCGCCACCTGGTCGGCGATTATGTCGCTGGCACCGCGCCACTGGGTCTGGTTGCGGAAGGGGGCGATGGCGATTACCTTCAGGTCCGGAGTGTAAAACGTCGGCACCTGGGTGATTACCAGCTTCTTGTCGCAGCCGCCGAGAATCGCTCCCGCCATCGCCAGGCAGATGACGAAAATTACATTACGCATTCGATTTGACATACGCTCGCTCCTATAGTGATAATTATGTCCACGGAGAATATAACCGGCGCAGCCAGTTCAGTAAACCATGAAACCGATCCGCGACATTGCAGCCGGCTGCGCAACAATGTATTAACTTAGTCGGCGATTGCGGGCACCATCCTGAACAGCGATATGGCTGGAAATTGTTGTAGCCAGCGTGCTGGAAGGACGATATGTTGAGTTGGGGTAAGTGCCCGTAGCGGAATTGTCGGGCCGCCGCGGGCGGCCAAGGAGTTGTTCAATGTACCGTTCCTGCTTGATTGCTTTATCGGTGGGTGTGCTGCTGACGGTGATGGCCGGGTGCCAGACGAAGGACCAGGTCGATCTTCGCTACGATCGCCCGGCCCAGTATGATATCCCGGCGAACATTCGCGCGGTGGGCATTGCCGAATTCGGCGGCAAGACCGTCGCCGACCGCAAGTGGGGCGACATCGCCTCGGACCGCCTGGCCGCTCAACTCGACACGTACAACAACAAGTACCATCGCTACCAGCTTGTGGACCGCAAGCGGCTCAAGGCCGTGCTCGACGAGCAGGACCTCCAGGCCGCCTTCAGCGATTCCAGCCAGGCCGTCAAGGCCGGCAAGATCGCCAAGGTCGACGCCATGATCTACGGGTCGGCCACCGTCACCACCCGCGACGAGCAGGCCACCCGCACGAGCTTCAATCCGCTCACCAAGTCGAGCAAGGAAGTGACGTACATCAGGCGTTACGTGATGACGGCCATCAACTTCACGTTCGACGACGTGGCGACCGGCAAGACGCTGGCGAGCGTTGCGACCACGCGTGATTATGACAGCGACAAGCAGCAGAAGGACAAGGACTCCGGCTCCGGCGGCGGCCTCGCCGGGATCACCAAGATGGTCGGCATCGGCGGGAGCAGTTCCGCGGAGCCGGCCGACAAGATCGCATTGCGGCTGATCGACGAATGCGTGCAGGAGTTCCTGGCCAGGATCGGCCCGCACGAGGTGGTCGTGACCGAGCCGCTTGGCAAGGGCAAGGACGAGGCCGTCCGCACCGGCAACAAGCTGGCGATGGCCAAGGAATACGCCGAGGCCCTCGAGGCCTACGACGCCGCGATCCGGGCGCACGGCGACGATCACGAGGCCGTCTTCAATTCCGGCGTCATGTACGAGGCGCTCGGCAAGCTCGACAAGGCCGAGGAGATGTACGACCGCGCCTTCAAGCTCAAGCCGCAGACGCAATACGTTCAGGCCCGCAAACGCGTGCGCCAGGAGTCGGCCAAGTAGCGCTGACAGAAGATAGATTCAACGCAGAGAACGCAGAGAACGCAGAGGAGAAGAAGAGCTCCATCTATCTGTCTCTGCGGTTTCTGCGTGCTCTGCGTTGAAAAAGATTTTGCAAAGACGCACAGAACCAGTGACAGACACTACCCGCCGCTTGCGGCGCCACGACGGCGCCGGGCGGGGCAACTAAGGAGAATAGCGATGAATGTGACGATCAAGAGACTGGCATGGTTTGTTTCGGCGGGGATTCTGCTGGCGCAGGCTGCACCTGTGCTGGCCGACGCCCTGACGGAGAAGTACGCCGCGCAGAACAAGCTGCTGGCCATGAGGGCCGCCCGCGTCGACGCCATGCGCAAGCTGGCTGAGCGGATCAACGGACTGGTCATCACGTCCGAGACGACCGTCAAGGACTTCGTCGCCACCAGCGACGTGATCCAGTCGTCGATGATGAGCTGGCTTCGCGGCATGAAGGAAGTCGGCGAGCCGAGGTACACGCCGGACGGCATTTGCGAGGTCACGCTCGAGGTGACGGTGCAGGAGGTCGTCGTCGAACTCCAGAGGCTGCATCGCCAGTACTACAAGGGCAACAAGATCGCCGTCGCGGACTTCGAGAAGATCAACATCAACACCACCGAGAAGGTTCTCCGCGAGACCGGCTCGGGCGCCCCGCGCCCGGAGTTTGACCCGCGAGGCGAGCTTGCCCCGCCCAACGCCGCCGCCGGGCAGGACATCATGTCCAAGGCCGCCTGGGCGTACTGGATGGCCCACTGCACCGGACAGGGCCGGCTCATGACCGCCCGCGCAGCCAGGCTCGACGCATACCGCAAGCTCGGCGAGCGGATCAACGGGCTGCTGATCACCTCCGACACCACCGTCAAGGACTTCGTCGCCACCGACGACCGCATTCAGACCGCCATGGCGACGTTCCTGCGCGGCGCGAAGGAAATCGGCACGCGATACCATGAGAGCGAACTGATAGCCGAGGTCGAACTCCAGATAACCGTCCAGGAGCTCGTCGCCACGCTGGAGCGGTTCCGCAAGGAGTATTACAAGGGCGACCGCGTGGCTGTCGCCGACATCGAGAAAATCAGCACCCGCATCGAGGAAAAGGACATCCGTGAGACCGGCATGGGCGTTCCGCCGGATCAGTACCTCAAGGACCTCGGACCCGACGGCATGGCCGCCATGGGGGTCGCCCAGCAGGCCATCAAGTGGCCGCCGGTCGCCACCTCAACCGGCCAGGCGGCTATCGACACGGAAAACTCCAACGCCGCCCAGGCCAAGCTGATGGCCATGCGAGGGGCCGAGCTCGACGCGCGGCGAAAACTGGCCGAGAAGCTCGACGGGCTGATGATCTCCTCCAACACGTCCGTCAAGGACTTCGTGGCCCTCAACGACGTCATCCAGACGTCCATGCTCACCTTCCAGCAGAGCGCACACCGCGTCAACGGCTCCGAGAAGGTCCTTGGCGACGGAACGGTCGAAGTAACCGTCGAGATCGAGCTCGATCCGCTGACCAACATGGTCCTGTACTACCAGAAGAAACTGTCACTGACGATCAAGTAAACCCAAATGGAGAATACGAACATGAAGACAAATCACCTGATTGCCGTTGCCCTGCTGTCCGCGGCCGTGTGCGCCGGCGGATGCACCAAGACCGTCAAGATGACCGTCATGAACCACACCGACGTGTCGCGCCAGCTCCAGCTTACCGTCCCAGACGGGACGACGACGCTGGGCGCCATCGGGCCCAACAGCACGATGTCCTCCACGCTGAAGGTCCAGACGAGCGACCTGCCCGCCTCGTGCAATCTCTCAGCCGGCGGCGGCGCGAGCCAGTCGTTCACGGTTACCGACGATAGCCCGTCGGCCTGGTGGTTCCACATCACCGCCGACGGCAAGATGGTCGGCCCGCTGGGCAAGAACGACATTCACACGGAGACCGAGGACCGCGGGAAGATCGAGATACGTTCGGACCCGAAGATGCTGTTGAAGTAGCGGCCGAAAAAGAAGAAACGAAGATTTCAACGCAGAGCACGCAGAGCACGCAGAGGAAGAGACACGAGAAGCGACAGCTTTATCGTTTCTCTTGATCTTCTCTGCGGTCTCTGCGGTCTCTGCGTTGAATGATTGTCCACAGGAGCATCAGATGTTTAACGTTCGCCTCGCGCTTGCCATCGCGGTTTGCCTTGCCGCCGCCCTGCCCGCATGGGCCCAGACCGTCAAGCCCAAGGGCCAGAACCTGGTGGAAGTAACCGTTACCGGGGCCGGGGCCACCGAGGGCGACGCCGTTGCCGACGCCATGCGAAAGGCCATCGAGAGCGGCGCCGGCACGTTCATCAGTTCGCACTCCGAGACGAAGGACTTCGCGCTCGTCCGAGACACGGTGCTGGCAAGGGCGGCCGGGTTCGTCCAGAGCCGGACGATAATCTCCAAGAACACGCTGCCGGACGGCACGTGGGAGGTCAAGATCACCGCCACCGTCAGCGTGCAGGGAATCGAGGACGTCTGGGGCGCCGTGACCACCCTGCTGACGCAGATGGGCAGGCCAAAGATAATGGTCTTCATCCGCGAGAAGATCGCCGAGAAGGTCCAGGACGATTCGACCGTCCAGACACGCATCGAGAACATACTTCTCAAGAGCGGTTTCCTGCTGGTCGACAAGACCCAGCTTAAGGAGATCGACCTCAAGGACCTCGCCGCCGCCGCCGCCGAGGACAGCCCCGCGAAGATCCAGGCCATCGCCAAGCGATTCGGCGCGCAGATATTCATCACCGGCGTGGCAAACTGCACCCCCGGCCCCAGAGGTAATGTCGGCGGCGTCGAACTCTTCCCCTACCAGGCCGAGTCCAACGTCAGGACGTTCAGGTCCGACACCGCCCAGATGCTCTCCAGCATCCCCGGCGAGCCGACGCGCGGCGTGGACCGCGTGTGGCGTTCAGCCGCCCAAAAGGCACTGGACACCCAGGCCCAGATCGTCGCCCCGCGAGTGCTGACTGATATCCTGGGCTTCTGGCAGGAGGCCCTTGCCGGCCGGGGCGAGGTGCAACTGCACATCGAGGGCGTAACCTTCACGCAGTACACGGCCCTGAAGAAGAAGCTCAAGGAGATCAAGCAGGTCAAGGACCTGAGCGCCAAGTTCGCCAACCAGATCGTCGAGTGCTCGCTCCAGTCCGACGTGAACGCCGAAACCCTGGCTGAGAAGATCGCCGAGGCGATCAGCGAACTGGAAGTCACCGACGTTTCTCAGAACGTGATCAAGGCCCAGTTCAAGAAGTAGCAAGCGGGCTTCGCCCGCGAATGTTCAATGTCCAATGTTCAATGTCAAATGTTCAATGTCCAATGTTCAAGGCCACTGAACGTCAACAGAACTGATGGCCGATCGCCTGCCGGCCGCGCCGGTGGCAACGGCTGGAGGCTTACGCGATGACAAAACAACCAATCAGGCTCATGTTGGCAGCAGCGCTGGTGGCGGCAGCGGCGATGGTGGCGCTTGTGGCCGCGCCGCCGCTCCTGGCCGCGCCGGAAACGCCCGTTGACCTGTGGGCAACCGCGACCGGCAAGGCCGCGGGCGACGACGAAAAGGCCAAAGACGAGGCCATCGCCCAGGCCCTTCGCACCGCCGTCGAGGAGGCATGCGGCGTCTTCCTGACCGCCCAGGCCAAGACCGACGACTACAAGGCCGTCTACGACAAGGTCATCGCCAACGCCGTCGGCTACGTCCGCGAGCACAAGGTGGACAAGGTCACCGTCGAGCAGGGCGTAACCATCGCCAGGGTCCGCGCGCGGGTCTCGACCCGCAAGTTCGAGGAGGACTGGGCCTCCATCACCCACACCATCCACCAGGAGAACAATCCGCGCGTGGTCGTGGCAATTGTCGAGGCCGTGCACGAGGCCGCCGGCGCGCCCAGCTACGAGGTCAAGGAGAACGGCAAGGTCGCCACCATCGTCGAGAGCTTCTTCCTGGCCAAGGGGATCTCGCTGGTGGACGCCAACACAGCCGCCAAGGCCCAGAAGCGCGACATCCTGCTGGCCGCGGTAAAGGACGACGTCGACGCCGTCGCCTCGCTCGGCGCTCGCTTCAGCGCCGACGTGGTGGTGGTCGGCAAGGCCGTCGCCAAGTTCGGCAAGGAGCTAAAGATTGCCGGCCAGACCATGTATCAATACACCGCCAGCCTGAACGTCCGGGTAGTCCAGTCCGATTCAGCCCGCGTGCTGGCCGTGGAGTCATTCGGGCCGATCACTGTCAACACCATGCAGCGCGGCGGGGAGGACAAGGCCCTGGACAAGCTGGCAACCGACTGCGCGCCCAAGCTGTTGGCGTCCGTGATAGAGGCCTGGCGAAAGCGGGCCAACGTGTCCAAGACCGTCGAGTTGAGCATCACGGGCATGGACTTCAACCGCTGGAAGACCTTCAGGGAAGAGGCCTCCAAGATCCGCGGCGTCCAGAACATCCGCCTGCGCGAGATCACCCAGGACGTCGCCAGCATCGACATCGATTACCGCTACGACAACGAGGGCCTCGCCGACAGGCTCAGCGAGCTCAAGAGCGTCAAGCTCAAGGTGACCGAGATCACCTCCAACCGCCTGCGCCTAAAGGCCGAATGAGAGGGATGCCGTCTACTTCTGGAACCCCGCAATTATTGGCTCCAGGCTTGCCCAGTCCGGGTGTGTGCTGAACAGGCCCCCGGTGGTCATTGTCTTTGCGAGGCCCCGTAATACTCCGCACAACTTGCCGTCATATTCCACAGCGCGCAAGAAGATGTGGCCTCCCTCGATATCCGTCGCGTCGAACACCAGCTCAATAGCTCGATCATTCCCTTGTCGTCCCGTTGCTCGCCACAGAAAGCGGGGGAGCGGCTGCTGCACGATATCGCGACGCACGGGTCCTGAGAGTTCGGTGGCGGCCAAGATGTCCGTGCGGAAAGCATTCACGGATGACAGGCAAACGTCCCATTCCAAGTCAATGGGCAAGGCATGATGTGGCGCCAAAGCCAATGTTCGCAAAAACGCGTCGAAACAGCGTACGATGTTGAATATGGCCTCGAAGGGTATGCGGATTTTGTGGTAGAGCGGGATCAGCATGTACAGAGGGTGAACCTCGACAGGCCCTGATAGCTTCCATGACGAGGACAAATGAGACTTCCCGGCAAAACTCAGTCGTGAAAAGGGACCAACGCCATCGTCGTGCGCATAGAGCTTGTCGATTCTGTCTGCTTTCAGTTTGAATGTGCCACCTGCGGGCGCTAGAGCACCACCCAAACTGAAACCAGTTGCGGCAATAGCATGATAATGATTGCTTTTGTCGCCTGCATCGTAAAGGTTCACGAGCAGGAGGACAGGAACCCCGCCCCGGAGGTAACCGTAGAGCGTCGATCGCAGGATGCCCAAATCCGTGGCGCCAATCATCAGGGGTTCCAGCCCAACTTGCTTCATCGCATGAACCATCTGCGGGAGCAATAAGCCGTGGTTGGGCATGGCCCTTGTCTGCGAAACCCAATGCTGCGTGGCTGTCCGTGTAATCTCGACCGGCGACAGGATCGGATGGTGGAAGAGCATGCCCGTGCCTTGGAAGGCTGACCATAAGGCGCTGGTGGCGCAGGCTGCGGCCACGGTATCCTGCTCTTGGAAGGCTAAGGTCTCGACGGTTAACGGGATTCCAACCAGGTTCGCAGTATACGGGCGACGGACGGGGTAGAAACGCCGGCCTTCCTCAGGATAGGAGACTAAGCACGTGCGCCCGATCATCGTCTCAGGAAGGGGCTTTACCACGATGAACCCAAGGTATTTATCATTGAGCAGGCCCGCGGTCAGTTTCCCCTTCTCCCCCTCCAACATGGCGTTGAAATCACCTTCGGTAAAATCCAGGCTGAAGAAATGCAGGCGTGTACAAACGCGGCGGTACTTATAAAAGCACCGAACATAGTAGCCGGCGAAGTCCTCTAGAAAATCACGGTCGATGTAGTTGTTCTCGACAACAATCGTTTGCGCCCCGATCTTCTGGAAGTAGTCCTGAAAATAGCGTGTCTGCAACTTCCCCTCTATTGTTCTCGGGCTCGCCTCAGATTTTGTCGACAGCAACTCCTTAAGCCGGTCGATGGAATAACCGTAGATTTCGCACGAAGGCACCGCTGTCATAGCAATGAACCTATAGCGTCACAGGTTCGACCATCATCTTTGCGTCAACCTGAACAGCCATGCGGCGCTGCTCGTTGTCGTGGCTGGCTTGGCGCAGCATTTCAGATAGCTTGGCACGCCCGTCTGGGGTCTGTATCCATTCGCCAATACCCTTAATGATCTCCGCCATCCCAGTCGCATCGCTCATGTCGTCCACCATTTCCATGCCGTTCCTTCCCGGTCCGAAGCACGCGCGATACATCCTCTTCTGCATCGGCGAAAGATGCCGATCAAATGGGAACGAAAGCCGGCTCTTCTTCCCGACGTCCGGCCATCGGCATCCCTGCTTCAGGTTCCATTTGGCGTCGTTTAATTCTAGCCGCCTGTCCCTACGACAAGGGCCACACGTTTGCCCCGCTGGCTCTCGCTTACTTGCGTTATCGGCTATACATGGGCACCGGCATGAACCAGGACCTGGTATAGTCGGGACCGAATATACCAAACTCATCGCAAATGGTCAACCGGTTATTGCAGGAATTTTGCATCTTTTTTCACGGTGCAAGGCCCCCAGGCCCCCCACGGCCGGGCGGGAACTGATGGGCTGCCGGACAATGTGCCGATGGATATAATCATTCACCATCGG